>NZ_CAXATZ010000009.1:0-89800 GCF_963971605.1 uncultured Xanthomarina sp. | reverse complement strand
CAACACCTGTTGGCACCATAAACATGGTGGTGTAACCTACTTCTGCTTCTGTAGGGTAAGCACCTAAATAGACACGAACACCATCCATGGTGTAACCCAACTCCTTAAATTCGTTTTCGGCATATTTTAAATATTCGCACATGTTTTTTTATAGAATATAATTAGATTTCTTGTTCTGGATCACACCAAATTAAGGCTAAAGAAAATGTTAGATACATAAATAAGTTTGAAAATAAATATACATTACTTCTTAAATTTAAATATCCTATATCATAAGCAGAAAAATATACTTCATAAAATAAAAGTGAAGTTATTATCAACCACCACAGAAACATAGCAATACTTACAATAGAATTTAAAGATTTATAAAACACCAATATCTTATCACTGTTTAGAATTTCAATAAAATATAAGGAAATACAATTTAAAATCACTAATGCACCAAAAATATTGACGAATTTTAATTGTGAATTAAAAAATGAATCTAAATTTTGACTAATATAAGTAGTAGAACTTAACAAAAAAATGAAACAAACATACTTTACAATTTTTTTAAAATTACTATTCAATAAAATTTTATAATAATAATATGACATAAATAAAACACCACCTAAATTCCAGAAGGTAGTAATCCACCAATAATTTCTACTAAAGCTAGTTTCCTTTAAGTAATCTCTTAGACCATGAAGTTGTTGATATTCTATAACATAAGTTGGATAGCTACCTATAAAGTCTACAAAAGCAACATAAATCAAATAGTATATAAATATTTTGCTGTTATAATTCTTATATTTTTTATAAAATATAATCCCTATAACAGCACATACAATTAAAATTAAATCATTTAATTGTGAAGTATATTTATATAGAAAGTCTGACATGAATTATTGTGGATAATTAGCTGGTGGTGGCATTCCTGGACCTCCTCCATTTAAACCTCCTCCAGGAATATCTCCTCCTCCAGGTGGCAACATATTGAATAAGCTACTATTTCCTTGAGAGATGTTTTCAACACCTGTTGGCACCATAAACATGGTGGTGTAACCTACTTCTGCTTCTGTAGGATAGGCTCCCAAGTACACACGTACACCATCCATGGTGTAACCCAACTCCTTAGATTCGTTTTCGGCATATTTTAAATAATTTTTCATGTCTTCCAAAGACCACCAAGCCGAACGGTTGTCTGGACGTTTCACTATGGAATCGCTAATCAATGCGTGTCTGCTGTTAAACGCTTGGTCCAGGGTCTTTGCCTCTTCTGGTGTAATTAATCCTTTGGGTGCCACAATGCCTACTTCGGTATTGTCATCGCCACACATGGGACAAAAAAAGTAGGTAGCCAAAGCACCTATAATGATCCCTAATACTAATAAACTAAAATTTTTCATAATGAGTAAGATTGGTTAATAGAATCTAAATGTATTAAAAAGATTGAAAATTCCTTCAATTTATGGTTTTAAAATAAAACTGTCCCCTCATTTTTAACCCAGCCAACCTTCCCGATCCAAGCTTCTGTATTGGATGGCCTCGCTAATATGTGAACCCAAAATGTGGTCGCTTCCTTCTAAATCGGCAATGGTCCTGGAAACTTTTAAAATTCTGTCATAAGCTCTAGCCGAAAGGTTCAATCGTTCCATGGCTGTTTTCAACAACTGCATGGAAGCATCGTCCAGCGTACAATGTTTTCTAATTTGCTTCGTGTTCATTTGTGCATTGTAATGTACAGTTGTAGAGTTTTCAAAGCGTTTGGTTTGTAACTCCCTTGCTGCTGTTACACGCTTTCTAATCTCTATGGAAGATTCGCCTTTTCTGGTATCGGACAGTTTTTCAAAAGGCACAGGAGTGACTTCTATATGAATGTCTATCCTATCCAATAAAGGACCAGAAATCTTACTTAAATAACGTTGCATTTCGGCTGGAGAGGAAGTTACTGGTGCATCTGGATCGTTGAAATAACCACTGGGACTTGGGTTCATGCTGGCAACCAGCATAAAAGACGATGGATAGGTTACCGTGAATTTTGCCCTTGAAATGGTTACTTCCCTGTCTTCCAACGGCTGACGCATCACTTCCAGAACTTCGCGCTTAAATTCTGGCAATTCGTCCAAAAACAACACGCCATTATGTGACAAGGATATTTCACCAGGTTGTGGATAGCTACCTCCTCCAACTAAAGCAACATTTGATATGGTATGATGCGGACTTCTAAACGGTCTTTGTGCCATGAGTCCTGTATGCTCCTTAACACGACCAACAACCGAATGTATTTTGGTGGTTTCCAAGGCTTCTTCCAAGGTCATTGGTGGTAAAATACTTGGCAAACGTTTGGCTAGCATGGTTTTTCCTGCTCCTGGAGGTCCAATTAAAATAATGTTATGTCCTCCAGCTGCAGCAATTTCCATACAGCGTTTTATGGATTCCTGCCCTTTAACATCAGAAAAATCGAACTCTGGAAAGTTTAGGCTTTTATTGAATTCTTCTTCTACATTTATGATGGTTTGCTCCAAAGGCTCGCCCTTATCAAAATAATTGATAACCTGCTCAATGGTTTCAACACCATACACGTTCAATCCAGAAACTATGGCAGCTTCCTTGGCATTTTGTTTTGGCAATATAAAGCCTTTAAAACCCTCTTCTTTGGCTTTAATGGCAATAGGCAAAGCGCCTTTAATAGGTTGTAAGGAACCATCCAGGGACAATTCGCCCATAATAAGAAAATCTTCTAAATCTTCAGCTTGTATTTGATTGGTAGCAGCAAGAATGCCTATGGCCAAGGTTAAATCGTAGGCACTTCCCTCCTTTCTTAAATCGGCTGGAGACATGTTAATAATGATTTTTTTTACAGGAATTTTAAAGCCATTGTTTTGCAAGGCAGCAGCTATTCGGTAGTTGCTTTCCTTGATGGCATTATCTGGCAAACCAACCAGATGGTAACCTACACCTGTGTCCACATTTACTTCAACGGTAATGGTAGTAGCCTCTACCCCAAAAACAGCAGATCCAAAGACTTTTTTAAGCATAATCGATTGGTTTGCTTAAATGTAAGAAAAAATACTAAATTATAATTCCTTAATAAACTCCAAAGCCCGTTTTTCGTTGTAATAAAAGCCTCCTTTTTGAAAAAAACCTACGTGACCTCCATGTTTAGGCATTTCCAAATACAAATTTGAATTGTTTTTGGCTTCTTTTACTGGATAACATTCTGAAGATAAAAACGAATCGTTTAGCGCATTGATAAGCAAGGTTGGAATGCCAATGTTTGGAAGGAATTGCAAACTGGAACTTTGTTTATAATAGTCCTGGGCATCTAAAAATCCGTGAGCCTTGGACGTGTAAAGATTATCAAAATCATATAAGGTTTTAATGGAAGTAACATCTGCTACTTTAAGTTTGTCAGCATGTTTTTTGGATTTTAGCAGCAATTTGGTTTTTAAGTTGTACTTAAATTTATCATGAAATGCTTTGTTTTTAAAGGTATGCAATTCGTTGGCCGAGCCTGCTAAAAAACAAGGTACCGAAACAGCTATTCCAGCTTTTATTTGTACTGGTATGTTTGTGGTTTCCCCTAAATATTTTAGCGTTACATTGCCTCCCAAACTAAAGCCTTTGATAAAGATTTCAGAATACTGTGTTGTATCTAAAATATGCTGAATCACTTGTCTTAAATCTTCTGTTTCGCCTGAATGATAGGAACGAAAAAACTCATTGTCCTCACCACTGCAACCACGAAAATTAACCGAAACTGCATCGATATGATTCTGATTAAATAGCTTGGCAGTTCCTGTGATGTAATGCCTTTGGGCATTCCCTTCCAAGCCATGAAGAATAATGATGAGCCTTTCCGTTTTTTCTTCTGAATAACTCCAATCCAAATCCAAAAAATCGCCATCAGACAAGGTAATGCGTTCTCTTTTTTGAATCAGACCGTTTACATTTCTAATTAAACCGGAATAAACCGTAGCAACAAATCCGTTTCTGAAAAAATAAGGCGCTTTGTAGGTTGATTCTATTATAGGCATTTTCTAAACTTCAATGTTAGTAAACTGAAACGTATTCCCATCAAATAACCCTTTATCGCTTAATTTTAAGGATGGAATCACCAATAAAGCCATAAAACTCAAAGTCATATATGGTGCATGTAGTGTGCTTCCCAGTTGTTTTGCCATTTTATCAAGTTCAGCATATTGTTTTCCAATTGTTTTTGCATCCTGATCGCTCATAATGCCTGCAACTGGCAATGCCACCACTTTTTCTGCCTTATCGGCAGACAGGTTTTCTGAATCTGAAACTGCACAAATACCTCCTTTGGTTTCAATAAGTAAATTGACTGCTTTACATATAGCTTCATCACTAACTCCTACTGCAATTATGTTGTGAGAGTCGTGTCCAACAGAAGAAGCAATCGCGCCTTTCTTTAACCCAAAATTCTTTATAAAAGCAATGGCTGGTTTCTGATTTTGATATCTATTGACAACGGTCATTTTTAAAATGTCCTTTTCAACATTTGAAACTAGATTCCCGTCTTGCAACAGACTTTCTACAATAATCTCGTTTGTTACCAATTGTCCTTCCAAAGCTTCGATAACACGAATTTTCGCTTGCCCTGAGCGTAGTCGAAGGGTTGCTGATGATTCATACCTAAAGTCGGAAACGTCTTTTTTGTCTGTTTGGAAGTTGTTTAGAATTTCAAAAGGAACAGAATCTATTTTCGAAATATCTTCATCGAAAACCAATTCCCCATTGATGTAGGTTTGAAGTGTTTTAAAGTCTTTCAAATCTTCTACCACAATACAATCGGCAAAATCTCCAACATTTAATAAGCCAACATCTAAATTGTAATGTTTCACAGGATTAACACAGGCAACCTGTAACACCTTAAAAACATCCATGCCTTTAGCAACAGCTCTTGCACATAGATTGTTAATATGATGCAATAACAAATCATCTGGATGCTTGTCGTCGCTACAAAACATCATGTTTTCATAATGTTCTGGCAGCAAATCGATAAGTGCTTCAAAATTTTTGGCAGCTGAACCTTCACGAATCAGGACTTTCATGCCTTTTTGAAGTTTTTCTAAACCTTCTTCAAAAGTAAAACACTCATGATCTGTACTAATTCCTGCTTGAATGTATTTGGTTAGGTCGTCGCCTCGTAATCCTGGAGCATGTCCATCAATAGGTTTGTTGTAGTGTTTTGCCCAGGCTATTTTTTTAAGGACTTCATCATCTTTAAATAAAACGCCAGGATAATTCATCATTTCTGCCAAATATTTAATGTCTGGATTAGCCATTAAGGTTTTAATGCCTTCGGAATCTATGACTGCTCCTGCAGATTCAAAAGAAGTTGCAGGCACGCAGGAAGGTGCTCCAAAATTAAATTTAAAAGGAGTTTCTTTTCCATTGTTAATCATAAACTCCACGCCTTCAACACCAAGCACATTGGCAATTTCGTGAGGATCGGAAACCGTTGCTATGGTTCCATGTTTTACTGCAATCCTGGCAAATTCACTGGGAACCAACATGGAACTTTCAATATGGATGTGTGCATCTACAAATCCTGGAAGGATGTAATGGTTCACATTGTGTTGTTTTTCTTCAACACTAAAAATCTTCCCATCTTTAATGGTAATTTCACCTTTAAAAACACGTTGGTTTGGTATGTCGACAATATTTCCTTTTAATATCATAAAATAAAATTAATCATTTTTGAATTGAAAATGCTTCACTTTTACATTGAGTTGAGCAGACTGGTTCAGCAAGACATTATTAATAAAAAAGCGAGAACCAGTCTCGCTTTTCAATTTTGTTATTGAATTTATTCCTTAAAATTTTCAATCCCTTTTTTCAGCCATTCGTAATATTCTTTAGGATCTGGTGTATAACCAACTGTTGGGCTAATATCTTCACCATCCAAATTTTGAATAACATATAAGGGTTGTGCATTGGTATTGTATCTGGTTTGCTGGAACTCCAACCATTTATGTCCGTAGGTCCTTACTTTGTTTCCGGTAAGTTCAGATTCAAACTGTTCGGCTTCAGGAAGTTTGGTCCTGTCGTCCACATATAGTGAAATAAGCACGACCTCGTTATCCAACAAGGCATAAATTTCATCTTCCACCCAAACCTGTTCTTCCATTTTACGACAGTTCACGCAGGTTAATCCTGTAAAATCCAGCATCACTGGCTTATTGACTTTTTTTGCATAAGCCATCCCTTTATCGTAATCATGAAAAGCTATTAGATCATTTGGTCCAAAATGAGCATCTTTAGGTAATTCTTTAGCAACAAATTCGCCTGAGGCAGAGACCTGTTTTTTCATATAACCCACTCCATATGGCGATTCGCTATTGGTACTCATTGGTGGTGGAAAACCGCTAATCAATTTTAATGGTGCTCCCCAAAGTCCTGGAACCATGTAAACAGTAAAAGAAAGTGCCAAGATGGCCATACTTAATCTGCCAACCGAAATATGCTCTAAAGGCGAATCGTGAGGCAATTTGATTTTACCCAACAAATACAACCCTAAAGTTCCAAATATGGCAATCCAGATGGCTAAAAAGACCTCTCTTTCCAAGAAGTGCCATTCTAAAACCAAATCAATCATTGATAAGAATTTAAAAGCAAACGCCAATTCCAAGAATCCTAGAACCACTTTAACGGTATTCAACCAACCACCCGATTTTGGCAAGGAGTTAAGCCAACTAGGGAAAAAGGCAAACAACCCGAAAGGTAAGGCAATGGCCGACGAAAAGCCCAACATACTCACAATTGGAGCAATACCTCCTTTTGTGGCAGCATCCAATAATGCCGTTCCTGCAATAGGGAACGTACAAGAAAAAGATACAACTGCCAATGCCAATGCCATAAAGAATATACCAACAATGCCTCCTCTATTGGCTCCACTATCCACTTTATTGACCCAAGAATTTGGCAACATAATTTCAAAAGCACCTAAAAATGAAAATGCAAAGACCATTAAAGCAATAAACATAATGGCATTAAAAGTAACTCCAGTTGAGAACTCGTACATGGCATTGCTACCAAAAATGGCTGAAATGGCTGTTCCTAAAAGGGTGTAAATAACTATAATGAAAAACCCATACAACAAGGCATTTTTAATTCCAGATGCCCTGGTTTTGCTTTGTTTTGTGAAGAAACTCACAGTCATAGGGATCATTGGGAACACACAAGGAGTTAACAAAACCAAAAAACCTAAAAAGAACGCTGTAAAGAATATGGTTAATAAACCTTTGTTTTCTTTCTCTGCTGCAAGTGGTTTGTTATCTTTTTTTACAACTGTTTTAGTTTCGTCCTCAATAAAATTTGATGGATCTTCGGTTGCTGAAGTGGCAGTGGTCAAATCGAATGTCACCATCTTGCTTTGATAAATACAACGTTCGTCATCGCAGGCTTGAAAGGAAGCTTCAACTTCTATGATTTTTAGATTTGGATTTAACACTTCAATTTTTTGCGTAAAAGTTGCCTTTTCGTCAAAATAGTTCAAATCCATTTCAAACACCTTGTCGTAAGCAGTTATATAAGGGCTTTCAAGCGTTTTTCCTATTAAGTTATAATTATTGACCCGACTTAAGGAATCATAGATGAACTCGGTTGGCAAAGCGCCTCCCTCTGGCATATCCTGAGAATATAAATGCCAATGCTCTTCTATCTCTGCATTAAAAATTAGGTTGTATTCGGTATCTGATAATTTTTCAACGTCGCCTGTCCAAGTTACAGGGTTCAATACCTGCGCTTGGACCATACATACAGTAAAAAATAGGCTGATAAAAAGGGCTAGTTTATGTATCATTATCTAAGGTAATTTTTAATATGTTGTGTGTTTTGTCAGTTATTTTAAATCGGTTGTCTGCCCTGTAATTCAAGATCCAAACAATGTCTTGATTAGAACATAACAGCCAAACCTTTTCTTTTTCCAGGATGGAAAGTTTCTCATCTTTAAAAAACTTGCTCAGTTTCTTTTTGCTTTCCATTCCAAAAGGGTAAAAATAGTCTCCTTTTTCCCATTTCCTTACGGTTAAGGGATATTTTAACAAATCTTTATCAACATAAATTGTGGATGGGTTACCCGTTTCCAAACTATCTGTCAATTCAAATCTTAAAGTTCCCAAAAGTGTCTTTACACGTTTATTTTCTTCTGAAATGACAATAACTTTTTCAGGTGTATCATTGATGGTACGAAACAAAATCAGTTCATCCCTATTTTTTAGTAAACAATGTGATTTTGAACACACTTGTTTACCAGATTGCGCATCCAACAAATCCGTTACATCTTGCCATTCTGTAAATTGATAATCTTTCAACATATGGTATAAGTAAGCTTTGGGATGAGACAAGCCTTTAATTTTCTGGATGTTGAAGTGAATTTCATGTTCAGACATCTTGGTTACGGTTTTTTTTAAAACCTCTTCTATGCTATCGTCTATAATGGTTTTTGAGTCCTGTAGATGTGCTTGGGTAAGTTGAAAATTTTGAAGTAGCTGTGGATTGATATCCTTTAAAACAGGTATCACCTCGTGACGTAATTTGTTTCTCAAATATTTATTGGATGCATTGCTGCTGTCTTCACGCCAAGTTATTCTGTTTTTTAAGGCATATTGTTCCAATTGCTTCCTAGTAAAACGTAATAAAGGTCTTATAATTTTTCCATGAACCTCTGGAATTCCCGTGAAACCATCTAGTCCTGAGCCTCTTGTGAGATTGATTAAAAAGGTTTCCAAATTATCATCTGCATGATGTGCTGTTAAAATATAATCAAAATGAAGCTGTTCTGCCAACTCAGAAAACCAATGATACCTTAATGTTCTGGCTGCCATTTGCGTGGATAGTTTATGATCTTTAGCAAAGGTTTCAGTATCAAAATTTTCTATAAACACTTCAAGTTCCAAGTCTTCGGACAATTGCAATACAAATTCTTCATCTCCATCACTTTCCTCTCCTCTTAAATTGAAATTACAATGTGCCAATCCTATGTGCAATCCCAATTGATGACACAAATGGGTTAAGACAACGCTATCCAATCCTCCAGATATTGCTATAAGCAACTTGGTTTTCTTTAAGAAATTTAGGTTGTTGTTGATATGTTGCTGGAATATCTCAAGCATTTTGACATGAATTCATATTTGGTTTTTAATAGTTATCAAATATAACACCTTGAAACTTTTAACTTTTAACTTTTTACCGAAAACTTTAATCCTCAAGAACCTCACGCATAGCTTTAGCCTTAATCAAGCATTCTTCATATTCTTTTAAGGGGTTGCTTTTTGCAGTAATGGCACTTCCTACAGAAAATGACACATATTGTTGGCTGTGATTGTATAAGATACTTCTAATAACCACGTTGAAATCGAAATTGCTGTCTGGAGTAAAATAACCCACTGCTCCAGAATACACACCACGTTTGGTTTCTTCCAAGGTCTCTATAATTTTCATGGCCGAAATTTTAGGTGCTCCTGTCATGCTTCCCATAGGAAATGTAGACTCCAAAACATGGACTGGATGCTCTGTTTCCTCTATTTCAGAAGATATTGTTGAAATCATTTGATGCACTTGTGGAAAGGTATAAACCTGACATAACTCTACCACTTTAACTGTTCCTTTTTTTGCTGTTTTGGATAGATCGTTGCGAACCAAATCCACAATCATGATGTTTTCGCTGCGTTCTTTTTCGTCTATGGCCAATTGTTCTTTAAGGTGTTTGTCTTCCACACTATCTTTGGAACGTTTGGCAGTTCCTTTTATGGGTTGCGAAATGATCTTAGTTCCGGTTTTTTTTAAATAACGTTCTGGTGAAGCCGATAACAAATACTTGTCGTTAAGTTTTATAAAAGTGGCAAAAGGAGGTTTGGAAATGCTATTGAGTTTCCGATAGGTTTCCAAAGGGTTTATCTGAGTGTTTTCTATGTAAAACTCCTGACAAAAATTGGCTTCGTAAATATCACCATGATAGATGTGTTCCAACATGGTGTTCACTTTTGACAGATAATCGGTTTTTGAGATTCTGGGTTTTATTACTATTTCATTCAAAAAATTGCTACGTTCTTCGTCACTCTCTGCCGACAAGACAGGCTCGCAATGACAGATGTTATTCAAATCATCATCCATTTCATCTGCAACCACATTTAAGTAGTGCATTTCAACCGTATCTCCTTTAAATAAAAAAAGTTTTTTAGGTTGGAAAAAATAGAGTTCCGGAAAATGCAAGCCATCAAAATTTTCGGATTTCAAATCTTCTATGGCATTTTTCAAATCGTAGGATAAATAGCCAAAAATCCAATCTTTTGTATGGGTTTGGTACTCCTTTAACTTCAAAAAAGCCTCCTGGAAATCTGTTTGAATACAGGTCATGGCGTCTACAGCCAACACTGCATCAAAGCTTGAATAGGCTTCATGATATTCGTTGGAATCCATCCAAACGGCTTCATGATAAGGCTGACTCCAAGTCAATAACTGACTTTTAAAAGTATCTATGCATTTTGGTTTATGTAAGTATGTTGTTCTCAATATTACAAATTACCGAAAATTAAAATAGATATGGAAGTTGAAGCCCTTTTAGTTTATGAAAAAAATTAGCTACGATTTCACAAATGTTTTCTTGATTTATTCCACAGTAATGTGTCGCTTACTAACAACAACGTCCAAACGTCTTTTCGCACCCGAGTGAGGCAAACCATATTTGTGTATTTCCAGAAAATTCGGGACAAGCTGTGGCAAAACAGTTAGCATAATTCTTCAAATAACTAATTATAAGATTCTTGCTTTCGCAGGAATGTAGAATCCTTTTAAAAAATCTATCTTTGCAGCAGATAAAATGAACATGAGTACATTTCAAGATTTAAATTTAAACACACCTTTATACAACGCCTTAGACGATTTAGGCTTTACACAACCAACTCCAATCCAGGAACAAGCCTTTAATGTGGTGGCTTCTGGAAAAGACGTGGTGGGAATAGCGCAAACAGGAACAGGTAAAACCTTTGCGTATATGCTACCTATTCTTAAAAACCTAAAATTTTCCAAACAGGACAACCCAAGGATTTTAGTTTTGGTGCCTACACGTGAATTGGTTGTGCAAGTGGTTGAAGAAATTGAAAAACTGGCCAAATACATCAATGTTCGTGTGCTGGGAGTTTATGGTGGCGTAAACATCAACACCCAAAAAATGGCTGTGGCTCAGGGTTTGGATATTATAGTGGCTACTCCTGGACGTTTGTACGATCTGGCAGTGAGCCGAGTGCTTCAGCTTAAGTCCATACAAAAAGTAGTTATTGACGAAGTGGATGTGATGTTGGATCTGGGGTTTAGACATCAGTTGATGAATATTTTTGATATCCTGCCTGAACGAAGACAAAACATCATGTTTTCTGCCACGATGACTCAAGATGTCGATGAGCTGATAACCGATTTTTTTATTGCTCCAGAACGTGTGTCCATTGCGGTTTCCGGAACACCATTGGAAAATATTTCGCAATGCAAATACAGGGTTCCTAACTTTTATACCAAGTTGAACCTACTCAAGCATTTGTTAAACGATACCGAAACCTTTAATAAGGTTTTGATTTTTGTTGCAAATAAAAAAATGGCAGACAGACTGTTTGAAGCCCTAGACGAAACATTTCATGACGAATTATGCGTTATCCATTCCAACAAAACACAAAATTACAGATTGCGAAGCATTGAGCAATTTAGGGAAGGTTTTAACAGGATTTTAGTGGCTACAGATGTTATGGCTCGTGGTTTGGATATTGATAATGTATCACATGTGATTAATTTTGACACTCCCGATTTTCCTGAAAATTACATGCACAGAATTGGTAGAACCGGTCGTGCTGAACGCGAAGGTCAGGCTCTTATTTTTTCCACTGAAAAAGAACAGGAAGCTCTATCAAACATTGAAACCTTGATGCAAATGGAGATTCCCTTAAAGGAAATTCCAGAAACAGTAAGCATCTCTACCGAACTTATTGAGGAAGAACGCGAGGTTATAAAAGAGCGTAACAACCCCTTAAGACGTAAAAAAGACGAAGAGGTTGGACCTGCCTTTCATGAGAAAAAGGACAAAAACAAAAAGGAAAACCTTGGTGGTTCCTATAAGTTCAAGATTGCCAAAAAGTATAAAAAGCCTAAAACCCGTGGAGATAAGAACTATAATAAACGTAATAAGAAAAAGTAAGTTTAATTACCATTATAACCAAAAATCCCTTTTCATATCTGATAAGGGATTTTTATGATATAGAGTCCTAACTTTTTTCCTGCAAACAAGCTGTAACAGCCAGTTAATTAACAGCAGCCACTTGTTGGTTCGCAACAATCTGAAGCTTGAATTTCAGAAAGTTTCAGTTTTGGCTTCTCTTGCCTTACTCCTTCTTTTTCAGCAT
Organism: uncultured Xanthomarina sp.; assembly: GCF_963971605.1. Lineage (NCBI taxonomy): Bacteria > Pseudomonadati > Bacteroidota > Flavobacteriia > Flavobacteriales > Flavobacteriaceae > Xanthomarina > uncultured Xanthomarina sp. The sequence continues at coordinate 77,405 of NZ_CAXATZ010000009.1, read as the reverse complement.
ATACAGTTATACTATAAATGCCTGTGGCACCTTTATTGAAAGACTGTATTTCATCTTGTGACAGATATTTACTCAAAATATCGTCTGGAATACTAATGGTTTTTTCTTTTTGGATATTGATATTTTGAAAACCTCGATCTTCAATCAACTTTAAATAGTCCCCTTTTTGAATGGCTCCTGCCACACAGCCAGCATACATTTCGGCATCCTGTTTTAAGGCTTCTGGCAAGTCTCCTACCAAAACAATATCTGAGATACTGAAATGACCTCCAGGTTTTAAAACCCGATGGATTTCTGAAATAACCTTTTCTTTATTTGGAACCAGGTTCAACACGCAATTGCTCACTATCACATCAGCAACAGCGTCGTTTACTGGCATGGCATCAATATCACCTTCCCGAAACTCAACATTGTTAAACCCTAGTTTCTCGGCATTGCTTCGTGCTTTTTGAATCATGATGGGTGTAAAATCTATTCCAATAACCTTTCCTTCGCTTCCTGTTTCATGTCTGGCAACAAAACAGTCGTTTCCTGCTCCAGAGCCTAAGTCAATGACTGAGTCTCCTTTTTGTATGTGTGCAAACTTTGTTGGTAAGCCACAACCTAAGCCTAAATCGGCATCTTCAATATATCCTGAAGTTTCCGAATAATCGTCCATCATGATATTATAGACTTTGTTTGATGGTGTTGTGGCACCACAACAAGACGAAGCATTTTCTACCTTACCTTGTTCTGCTATGGTTGTGTAACGTTGTTTTACAATATCCTTTAGTTCTTGTTCTTTTTTCATTTGTGTGGTTTTATGGTGAAAAAAATCTTTATTAATTACTTTATTGCAATATTACGATTAAACATGGAATTTGAAAAATATATTGATAAAAAAATCCCTCTTCATTGCTGAAAAGGGATTGGAATAACCTTGTTATATCAAAACCTTCCTAACAATAACTTATACCATACATAAGTTTAGTCTTGATTGTCACGCAATTATTCAGTATTATTTATAAGCTAATCAATAAATAATAACTAATATCTTTAATTTTTATTACTTGACCAAAGAATAAAGTTATTCTCTTATAAACAAATGTTCTGACAGAATACAAAAAACGAGCCAAAAATAACCCGTTTACGATATCTCAAGCATGTATGTCTATATTTTTAATTTATTTTTAACTTTTGCATGCGCTCTTTATAATAGGTGTTCCCACTTAATTGATACGCTAAAGCTAGCATTTGCAATGCTTTTTTTTTATTGTTTGTGGCAAGATAATAATCTGCCATGGAATCATAGGCATTGGCGCTTTTAGGATAATATTTAATGGCTAGCTCAAAATACAATTTAGATTTATCTAATTGATGCATATCTATATTCATATAACCTAAACCATTCAATAAGTCTTCTGGAAAAGGTGGAACTGAATATCCGAAGTGGTTTTCAAGTTTATTGGCACGAAATTCAATCATGTTTTTTAATTCGTCCTTTGGGGTATCAGGAGCATTAAATTTATCTGTGTTTTCCATCTGAAACCATGTAAAGAGAGATATCATTCCATCTTTTATGGATGGTTGTGGAATGGTTCCATGCAAATCGTTTGGATAAAACTGCCATTTAAAAGACAGATTGTTTTCAGGGCTTTCTTCTATAATTCTTGAAAGCATGATATTGGAACGCGCAAATAAGGTATAATCGCTGGTATCTTCCATGACATTATCAATAGTAACTTCTTGATTTTGCATGTGCAATTGGCCACTTAAAGATACATACAAAGCTTTTCCTTTAAAACTTTTTTCCTTAAAAACCTTTTCGGCTTGTTTTAAAACCATTTGGTCATCCCAATCCATACTTGGATCGATACTCACATAGTTTGCAAACAATTCCGGTTTGTTGATTAAAGTAAAAATTGTAAATAAGCCTCCATAGGAATGCCCTATCAAGGTTCTGTAATTGGTAACAGGATAGGTTCGCTCTACGTACGGAATTAGTTCTGTTTCAATAAATTTTAAAAAATTTTCGGCTTCACCATTTTCTTCATTATAAGGCATACCTCGTCTTGATGTGATTTTTGAAGTGGTTAAATCTCTAGTTCTGTTTTTAGCATTCGAAATTCCAATTAATACCATTTCTGGCATAAAGCCTCCACTATAAAAATTGTGAACATTACTTAATGTTGGCAAAAAAACGTCGCCATCCAAAATATAAGCAACAGGATAGGTCCTGTTTGGGTTTGACTGATAACTTTCTGGGATTTGAATATAGATCTCTCTAGATTCTTGTAGCACATTGGAAAATATACTATCCTTTTCACCTACTTGATACAAATAGGCTGTTTGTGCTCTGGATTGTTGAAAAACCAAACTTATCACAACCAACATTAGCTTACCAATATTCAAGCTGTTTGGTTTAGTTTTCATGAGATTGAGTTTTTTGCATGCTTCTTAAAATAACAATGCCAAGTCTTGCTACAAGAAAAGTAAACAAGCCAAAGGTAGCTGTTAATAAAGATACTTTCAGGCCTCCAGCAAAAATTGAAGGATCGGCATTTCCCATGGCTTCAATTGAATCGAAGGCTGTTATCAACCCCAATACAGAAGCAAAGAAACCTAAAACCAAACCCAAGAGACTGGTATCTACAGCCAGTTGCAGCATTTTTTTGGAGGTTATTGGGTCTTTCAGCTTTAAAAACCCTTTCACAATAAAAAATATGGCCAAAAGCAAACAAATTAAAATAAGGAACATGAAAAAGCCTCCTTCATTAAACCTATCTGTTAAGGGATTTGCTGCAATAACTACTTGTGGAACTAATACATAAAGTTTCATAATAAATGTTTATAGATTAACATACAGCAAACTTAAAGGGCTTCTTCAAGATATAAATTAAAATGCGACGAACTACCATATTAGTTAAGGAAATGACATTTGGTTGAAAGCCTTGTTAATTCCGTTATTCGTCTACAAAATATAAAAAGGCTGAAAAAATATGGTATTATTGTAAGATATTTTGAGATGATGTTCTGTAAAAAAATCCTTTTAAAAATATTGTTTCGGATGATATTGCATCTGTTTTTTTGGTGTGCAGTGCTGCTATTTTTTACTTATTTTTTTGGAGCTGGAAGTAAAGATTTTCATGATACCTTTTTGTTTTCACTGTTTATAATGCCCATTACCATGGCTACCACTTATGTATCCATTTACAAGTTAATTCCTGACTATTTGGTCACGAAACGCTATGGTCTTTTTATTTTATATAGTATATATACCTTAATTGTTTCGGGGTATTTGATCATGGTTTCCATATTTTTTAGTTTGATTTACCTGGCCAATTTTGAATATACCCAAATGAATCCCATTACCAGAAACATCTTATTGGTGACTTCTGGAGTGTATTTGATAGTGGTAGTAGTGAGTGCTTTTAAACTGTTGAAGTTGAACTTAATCCAAGCCGAAAACACTAAAAAACTGGAGACCAAAATACTGGAAACCCAATTAAAACTAAAGGAACAGGAGCTGAACTATCTTAAAATGCAGATTCACCCACATTTCCTGTTTAACACCTTGAATACCATGTATGGCTTTGCTCTAAAAAAAGCCGATGAAACACCAGAAATGATCCTGAAACTTTCCAATCTCTTGGATTATCTATTATATCAAGTGGATAAACCTTTAGTCTTGCTAATAGATGAGATCAATCATATCAAAGATTATATTGAGTTGGAAAAGTTGCGTTTTAACAAGCGATTGGATGTAAGCTTTAACACCTATAACATTCCAGAAAACATTAGCATTGCACCTATGCTCCTTCTGCCGTTTATAGAAAACAGCTTTAAGCATGGACACTTAAACAATGGCGTTTTAACTATTAAAATTGTATTATCTTGTACCAAGGAACAAGTGTTTTTTTCCATAGAAAACAGTCATTCCAACAACAACCAAAGCAGAAAAGGCATTGGATTGGAAAACATACAAAAACGACTGGATTTACTATATAAAGGCAAATACGATTTGCAAATAGAAAACTCCAACAATCTATTTAAAGTGCTATTAAAATTAAATCCCAATTAATTGAGTGAGCCAAAACACATATCCTGTTTGATAGTGGATGATGAAGCCATGGCTAGGGACATTATTGCCACTCATCTCTCCAAAATAAGCAATATAAAGGTGGTAGCGAGTTGCAGTCACGCCATGGAAGCCTTTCAAGTAATTAGCAGCAACACTATCGATTTGGTATTTTTGGACATCAACATGCCGGAAATTTCTGGAATCTCTTTTGCAAAATCCATCAATAAAGACATAAAAATAATCTTTACCACAGCCTATCGTGATTATGCTGTGGAAGGCTTTGAACTACAAGCTGTAGATTATTTATTAAAACCCATTTCGTTTGAACGTTTACTAAAAGCCATAAACACCTATTTTGAAGTATATAGCAACCTTAAAAATCAAGACCATTTAGAATCGGAAAGCAATCCCTTTATGTTTGTACGTGCAGACAGACGCATGATTAAAGTGGACTTTGATACCATTATTTACATAGAAAGTTATAGTGATTATATTAAAATACACTTGGCTAACCAAACCATTGTTACCAGGGAAACCATAAGTGCCATTGAAGCCAAATTACCTAGTAAACAATTTATTAGAATCCACAGATCGTTTATTATAGCCTTGGCACACATTTCTTCCTTTACCAACGAACATGTCGTTATAAAAGGGCAAGCCTTAACCATTAGCCGAAGCTATAAAAAGGAGGTTTTGGAAAAGTTGTCCAACTTTTAATGAACTTACATGCTTTCAACAAATTCCATAAAAACCTTTTTATGAAGCTCCAAATCCAAATTTGGGGAAAGCGATGCACGAACTATATAATCTTTATCACCTTCTTTGGTGGTTCCTTGAGTAGATGTAGCTGGAACGGTCCAATAACAGCCTTTTAACTGTCCATAACTCACACAAAACTTGCTTTCGTCAGGTATTTTGGTTATCATTAAGTTGATTAATTTTAAATTCAAGGCTCTTTTATAAGCTTCTTTTTCTTCAGCCGTTTCGCCTTTGGTAGGCAAGTCCAAAGAAAAAACAGAAGGTGTAAACCCTTGCTCTGCCAAGGCTTCTGAAACAAAATTTATTTTTGCTTCTGGTAAGACTTCTTGAATGAAGTTTACAAACTCCCTTGTGTTTGTATAAGCATCGGCTATACGTTGTGTCATGGTAGGCAGCTGTTTGGCCAGAATCTGGTATTGAAGAGCTGTAGCTTCGTTGTCGCAAAGCAACAAATGCGTTTCTATTTTATCCATCAATCTTTTGGTTGGCTTGTTTCCTACACAGTAACCTGCTGTACAAAGTCCGCCACTAGGGAATTTGGAACCACTGGCAAAGGATATGGTTTTAACCTGAGAGAGCATGCCATCTTCAGCTAAAAATGGCACATTAGGACAAAAGGTTTGATCTAAAATAAAAACAGGAGCCATTGCAGTTGTACCTGTTGCTGTTTGTCGCTCTTTACTTAAAACATCTCTTAACTTGTTAAGGTCTGGAACTTCAACTCGTGGGTTGGTAGGGATTTCGGCAATAATATAAGGGATGGCATCTTCTTTGGCAATGCTAGCCAAAACAGTGTCTATACTATCTACCATATTGTTATCTCCATCCACCAACAAGTCTACAATGTCTACATTATTAAGACAGGCTGCCACGCGTCTGGCTTGGTCGTTTGTGCCACCATAACAGTTGGGAGGCACTATTATCTTAATGGCTTTTCCCTGATGATTCTCAATGGCATCGTGAATGAGTCCCATGAGGATGGCATATTGAATAGACAAGCCACTGGAAGCCACAAGCGCTTTTGTGGTTGTTTCAGTAATTTTATTAATAGAATTTAAGACGCTTGTTTTGTTTGCTTCCACAAGCTTGTTGTCACTCTCCACAGGTTTATGGTGTATCAATGCTTTTAAAGCAACCAGACAATCTGCAGGTGTCATGGCAATGGTTTCTCTTCGTCTTACATGCTGAATTTCTGAGACATAATTTTCGTTTTGCTTGCCATTTACTATTAGAATACTTCCTAAGTTTTTATGCAGACTGATATAAAAATCTATATTCTCAAAAAGCTGCATGGTTTCTAGGTTGGCTTCTTGCGATATATAAATAGTGCTTCCTTGAAACGCTGGAATGTTATCTATATGTTCCACTTTAATTAATTCAAAGGAGTAACCATAGATGTTTTTGATGATTTCAGCATCAAAACCTTGAGGTAAATGTCCTGTGTAAGCAATTTGGGTGTTTTTATTTTCGAAAAGATTTTTTCTTAGAACAGCCAATACAGGAATGGTCTGTGACGAAAAACTAATGACATGACTTGGTTTTATTTGATGCAAGTTGGCAATAGTCCATTCCAAAACACTGGATAATGGATGACCCAAGCGAATATAATCGTAAGCTGTAGGTAATGTTTCTAGTGCAGATGTGTCTGCATTGTTTTGTTGATACAAGGTTTCAAAAGCGTCCAAGAATTGGGTTTTTGCCAAGGATTCGTTGTAAATATCCAAACGATGGGTTGTTAAACGCAACCAATCGGTTGGCATGTTATGTATGACTTTTTTAAGGTATTCCAGCATGTTATTCACTTCCATTATGTGTGTTTTTAGAAAAGCTGCAAGTTACATTTTTTAGAATTTCTTTAAAGTTAAACCAGAGGTTTTTTAGATAGGATTTAACATTTGGATATAGAAGTCTGCCTGGCTGAGAAAACCATTTTGGGTTGATTTGAATATAATCTGCTCAAAGCATGAAATAATGCCACAAAGCGTGATTAAAATATCATTTATTAAAAATACTGTTGATTTTAGATACCATATAACAGTATTCTAATCTTAGGTTTGTTCTTCGTTGTTTAAGTGTCTTATACTTAAAATCATGGCTATAATTAGTAGAACATTTGAAAGTATCCCAGCTAAAGGCCCTTTTTCCAAATGGTTAAAGTCCAACTCAAGAAAATTCATGATTAAGAGTAAGATTCCAGCTATTAAAACACCAATAGCTCCTGTTTTTCTGCTCATAGTAGCTTGTTTTTGTTTTATTTTTTTTAAACGTAATAAAATTAAAAATTATATTCTAAAAACGTCATTGCAATTCATTAATTTAATAACATAAATTATCGAATAGACTTTAAGCCCTTTGTTTAGAGTCTTGCTAAACCCTTTTAAACATTTTTTGCACTTTTTTACTTATGTTTTACAAAGTTTAGCTCCTGACAGTCCTACATTCGAGGAAACATTACACCTATTATTATGAAATATTTAAAACTTATTGTCATGCTAATTTCCAGTTTGGTTATTGTATATATGCTTAGTGCTTATACCAATAACAACATTACAAACAAACCGTACGCCATTCATAATTAGACGTTTGTATTCTTACACTATTCAGTAAACCCAACTAAAATAAACAAAAAAACCTCATGGTTTAAATGAGGTTTCCTAAAATTGTATAACGACTCTTGTAAAAAAAATGTCTCACTAACGGTTTTTTTTTATTTAAATTAAGGATATTGAACTTTTTAGTTTTTCATGATCCATTTCTGTCTGCCAACTTTTTTATTTGCTTATGTTATATGTCACATATCCTCATTCATTCCACTGTATTAAAATCCGTTTCAGGTTCTCTGCTTTAATCAAGTAAAACATGGTCCAAAGCAACACCCAAACCATAAATGCCAAAAATAAAAAAACCATATTCAGTCCACTGTATTTTAAATTGAGGAACATAAAAAGGAATGTTATGATTATGGCTCCAATAAAGTTGTAAAGAATTGCTTTTTTAATGCTCATTTCAATCAGTCCAGTTAAAAAATTCCAACCAACAAGTTTATCTTTTATGACTATTTTATCAGGTTCGGAAAATTCAACGATCACTCTTTGAGCAAAGGCCATTTTAATTATCAGTTCGTTATTTTTCCTTTGAAATTGGTAACCAAACTTTTTTAACAACGCTTCTGTTTTGTCTATTTCCATAATTACTGACATGTTTTAAATCGTGTTTTAAACACCTAATTTAGGAAATAAAAAATAGAAATTAAAAAATGTTTTATGGAATGACATTGTGTAAAATCATTCACAAATAGAGTGGTTTTTTAGCCGTGTTTTTGTTTTCGTTTTTCTTTTAAACTGAAGACTGTTTTGAACTTTGTTTCTTTATGAATATGACAATATTAAATTTTATACGAGTTAATCGTTAAGTCGGATTCAAGATTTGGTCAAAGTATTTAATAATTTTAAGCGCTTCAAAATTGTAGTGGTTGTTTTCTACTTATGTAAAAGGGTCAGCAATCAAATTTAAAAATTTTTATAAATATAACTAAGAGTTTCCATAATGCTAAACGCCTTGTTAAACACAAAAAAAAAGCAACCTTCTCAGGTTGCTTTTTTCGATATATGTTTTTGGCAGTCAATAAAAAGCTTTCAAAAAAGCTTTGAGACACCTAATGGGTATTATATATGCAATGCCCTATCCTCTGTTGCTGCCAAGGCAGCTTCTTTAGTGGCTTCGGCAAAGGTAGGATGTGCATGAGACATTCTGGAAATATCTTCGGCAGAGGCTCTGTATTCCATAGCTACCACAGCTTCGGCAATCATGTCGGCTGCTCTTGCGCCAATCATGTGAACGCCTAAAATTTCGTCTGTGTTTTTATCAGCAAGTATTTTTACAAACCCGTCTAAATCCATACTGGCCCTACTTCTACCCAAAGCACGCATTGGGAATTGTCCTGCTTTATATTCTACTCCTGCTTCTTTAAGTTGCTCTTCGGTTTTACCAACAGATGCCACTTCTGGCCAGGTGTAAACCACACCAGGAATTAAATTGTAATCTATATGTGGTTTCTGTCCTGCAATAACTTCGGCTACCAAGGTTCCTTCTTCGGAGGCTTTATGTGCCAACATAGCACCTTTTACCACATCGCCAATGGCATAAATGTTTGATACGTTGGTTTGTAAATGTTCGTTGACCTCTACCTGACCTCTGTCGTTTAACTTCACGCCAGCTGCTTCGGCATTCAAGCCATCGGTATAGGGACGACGACCAACAGATACCAAACAGTAATCGCCTTTAAACGTTACTTCTTCACCTTTTTTGTTATCGGCTTTGACAATCACTTCCTTGCCTTTTCTTTCAACCGATTTTACTTTGTGGGACGTATTTATTGAGAACTTTTGCTTTTTAAGCACTTTATTCAACTCTTTGGACAAACCTGCATCCATGGTTGGAATTATTCTGTCCATATATTCTATAACAGACACTTCAGCTCCCAAACGTTTGTAAACCTGTCCAAGTTCCAGACCAATAACCCCTCCTCCTATCACGATTAAGTGCTTAGGGATTTCGGTGAGTTTTAAAGCTTCTGTGGAGGTAATAATACGTTCTTTGTCAATGTTTATAAACGGTAAACTTGAAGGCTTGGAACCTGTGGCAATAATGATGTTCTTGGCTTCAATTTCTGTTTCTTTTTCACCTTTAATCACAACATGGGTCGCGTCCTTAAAGCTTCCTACGCCTTGATAGACTTCAATGTTGTTTTTCTTCATTAGGTAATCGATACCACCAGTGGTTTGATCCACAACCGATTGTTTCCTGTCAATCATTTGTTTTAAATTCACCTTAATGTCACCTGGAATTTCAATACCATGCTCTTCAAAATGTTTTACAGCATCTTCGTAGTGATGGGACGAATCTAAAAGGGCTTTACTAGGGATACAACCTACGTTAAGACAGGTGCCTCCTAGTACAGGATATTTTTCTATAATAGCAGTTTTCATTCCCAGTTGTGCGCAACGTATGGCTGCTACATAACCTCCAGGACCAGAACCAATAATGGCTACATCGTATGAATTCATAAGGTAAATAATTTATTTATAATAATGCCTCACTTCAACTGCGCTCTTTGCAGTCTCGTTCAGCACGTCAAGGTTTGTTATAATTGAATACAAAAGTACAAATGTTTTGTGGGACGACCATAAAAAAAGCATCTCCATATTTAGGATTTTATTTGAGACGTAAAATCAACAAAGGCAACACCAATAAAATATTGGGTTGCCCTGTTTATCCTTAATTCTCCCTATGAACTAATTAATAGCATTACAAAGTTGGGATTCTTTTGAAAGTCTTGCAATACTCAAATTGAGTAAATATCAAACTTACATCATACTTTTGTTCATTTTAAGCATGCCAATGAGTTCTCCGGTTGAAGAAATATTTAGTTTTTTTAGAATGTTACGTCTGTGGGTGTCTACTGTATTAGGACTAATATTTAGGCCTTGGGCAATTTCTTTACTGGATTTATTTAAAGTTAATAATCTGATGACATCACGTTCGCGATTACTTAATCCATTGGTTAATAGTTTTTGCGAGAAGTTATTGAAATACTTGGTTTCGTATTCGTTATTTTCATTTAAAAGTTTGGCAGTGGCTGTAATAGACATTTTAATTTTAGGGTCTAAAACGGTATAATGTGCTAAACCTATAATGGGTTTCATGTCTGAATCGAATTCCAAGGGTGTGGTGTTTTGAATGATGTTCACATAGCTACCTGCTTCGTTCAATAATCGGTAATTCCAAGTATAGCTCATGCGTTGTCTATCTTCAATAGAAATTTCTTCTAAAGTGAAGACCATTAAATCGTTTAAAGCCTTTAGCCACAATTCCACATCCTCTGGATGAATCCGGTTCCAGAAATTACGCATGCCTTCTTTTAATAAAATACCTTTTTCCAGTCCTATACATGAAGTCATGTTTTTACTGATAAACTCAAAGGTTAGATTTTGGGTGTTTGTAATACAGAAAAATGTTGAGCTATATGGTAAATAAGTATCTAGCTCTATTATCTTTTTAATATGGTGAGTCAAGCTAGGATGATCGTAGGACTTAAATATGTCGTGATAAATAGTTTTTATTTGCTTAAGGAGCATAATTTATGTTTATGGTATTTAATTGCAAGATATAAATTTGAATCTAATTAGATGTTAATAGCTGTGGTGTGTTTCACTTCGTTGATAACAAACATGCTGTGCGTGCTTCCAATATGATGGATGGACGTTAATTTATTGACCATAAATTCCCGAAAGGCTTCCATGTCTTCCACAATTACTTTTAACAGATAATCGTAGTCGCCACTAATATGGTAACATTCCATAACTTCCTGCAAATTGGCCACTTCTTTTTCAAACTTTACCACATAATCCTGCGTGTGTTGAATGAGTTTGATATGGCAGAAAGCCACAAAGCTTTTATCTACTTTTTCCTTTTTAACCAAGGCCACATATTTTGAAATAACGCCTTGCTGTTCCAGCTTTTTGATACGCTCATAAACTGCTGTAACAGATAGGTTTAATTTGTTGGATAGCTCTTTGTTGGTTTGTTTGCTATCTGCTTGTAAAAACGATATCAGTTTTTTATCGATAGCATCAAAAGTCATAATTGAAAAATTTTCAGTTTCAAAGTTAGAAATCCTAAGAAACCTTGTTTATATTCTACAAATATACAATTTGATAGTTTTATAATCTAAAGATGCAATATCTAGTTGATAATTTGTCTAAAATACTTGATATTTACATCAATAATCACTTAAAACAAATAGCATTATGGCATTTAAACCAGCAAACAACATACAAGACTTACAATATTTTGGGGAATTTGGAGGTGTAAACCCTTCCATTTCAGATTCATCAACCTACACTTTTTTATCGGCAAAAACCATGTTCGATACCTTTGAAGGCAATGCAGATGGTTGTTATTTATACTCCAGGCACTCCTCGCCTTCCAACCTGTATTTAGGGGAAGCTTTGGCTGCCATGGAAGGAACAGAAACAGCCAATGTCACTGCTTCTGGTATGGGAGCCATAACGCCTGTTATCATGCAACTTTGTGGTGCAGGAGACCATGTAGTGTCCAGTAGGACCATTTATGGTGGTACTTATGCCTTTTTAAAGAACTTTGCACCAAGATTCAACATCAACACCACTTTTGTGGATATCACCAAATTGGATGTGGTTGAAGCTGCCATTACACCAAATACCAAAGTACTTTATTGCGAATCTGTAAGCAACCCCTTGTTGGAAGTGGCAGATATTGCTGGCTTGGCTAAACTAGCCAAAAAACATAATTTAAAATTGATAGTGGACAACACTTTTTCGCCTTTATCCATTTCACCAGTTCAATTAGGTGCAGATATTGTAATCCACAGTTTAACAAAATTCATCAATGGATCCAGCGATACCGTTGGTGGTGTGGTTTGTGGAACTCAGGAGTTTATAAACGATTTACGCAACGTAAACGATGGTGCCTGTATGTTATTAGGTGCCACCATGGACAGTTTAAGGGCTGCATCTGTATTAAAAAACCTTAGAACCTTGCACATTAGAATGCAACAACACAGCCTAAATGCAACATACCTAGCTGAAAAATTTGAAGCCTTGGGTTTAAAAACAGTATATCCAGGCTTAGCTTCGCATCCTTCTCATGATTTGTTTAAAAGCATGATGAATGAAAAGTATGGTTTTGGTGGTATGCTTACCATAGATGTTGGCTCATTGGATAAAGCCAATGCCTTAATGGAATTGATGCAAGAAAAAAACTTGGGATACTTGGCTGTAAGTTTAGGGTTTTACAAAACTTTATTCTCTGCTCCTGGCAGCTCCACTTCTTCCGAAATTCCTGAAGACGAACAAAAAGAAATGGGTTTAAGCGATGGCTTGATACGTTTCTCCATTGGTTTGGATGCAGATATAGAACGCACCTTCAACATCATGCATGCCTGCATGAAAGAATTGAATATTTTATAAGCAATTAGTTTCCTCGTATTTTAATCGGGCTTAATGAGCTCTAGGTTCATTAAGGCTGTATGAGGTAAAATCCTTACAATACTAAAACTGCTATCTGAAAAAAGATACACCCTTTGATTGGCCTGCAAATGCACCAACTTGGTCATGCTACAGGAACTATTCCCTAAAGGAGTGACTCGCGTATGGCAATAAGATCCTGGGATCCTATCTGTTATTGCGGGACCTGAAGGAGGATTGGGAGGATTTAGAGGTGGTGCCAATCCTGTGGACAAAAAGAACCCCAAGGTCACAGGCGAATTATTGGCTCCTCTCATAACTATGGAAATCGCATAAGAAACCCTGTAAATACCCGAAACCGGAACCAGAAAACTATTGGAATCGGCTGAAATGTTTTGATGAACCCCAAGGGTTCCAAACTCAATGGGCAAGTAATTGTAAAATCGTTCTTCAGGACTGGTTCTGTAAATTTCCCCAAATATCAATTGGGAACTTTCGTTGGCTTGATCATTGATTCGGCTCCAGCGACTCCCGTTCCAAAAATAAAAACCTGGATATACATCCGCCATACTTTGATGGTTGTAAACCAGTAAACTGGTTTCTGGATTTAAAATGGTACTTGTGTCCCATGTGGATTGCAAGGCAACCCTAGGCACCAATACACCAGAATTGGAACTGCTGATATCTAAAACCGATGAGTCATGAGGTGTGGTTGTCCCTATTCCAACTTGTGCAAAGAGTTTTATGGAAACAAAGAAAAAAAGACAAAAAAACAGGACATTTTTTTGAAGACCCATTGCTAAAAATATTGTCTCACAAAGATAATCCACAGACAAATATAAAAAGGCTCATTTCGATAAAAGAAGTCTTTAATCTGATATGGTGTAAAAGAGGATTCTTTGCGTAATATTTTTCATATTAAAAATCAATTCTATCCACACGCTTGTTCCAAATTTCCATAAAAAATCAGCTAAACAAAATGGATGATAAAAACAAAGCTGAAAAAACAGGTTGTCCAGCCTTGTTTGACCAAGTTCCTTACAAAAAAACCTCCCATAAACAGACTCCAATACCAATTTGTTAAACAAATCCGTATATGCTTTGAGTAAAAACAATGATGTGCAAGGTAATGGATTTGCATACTTAAGGTGAAAATCGTAACATTACAATCCTAAATTAACTAACTGAAACAATGCAAGACGATAAAAACCTTTCTGAAATTGAAATTGAGGATCAAACCATAATTGAAAACAAGGAACTTAGCATCTGGGAAGCTTTAATTCCAGTGGTTCTATTAATGATGATGTTGGCTTACAACATATTTTATGCAGATGGGGAATCCATGGGAGAATATTCCAATCAATTTATATTATTAATTGGTGGTGGCATAGCTGCTCTGGTTGGGTTTTTTAATAAAGTCCGCTTTGGTTTAATGCTTAAAGAAGTTTGGGAAAACCTAAAAAGTGTTTTTGTGCCCATCATGATTTTGTTTTTGGTTGGTGCTTTGGCTGGAACCTGGTTGGTAAGTGGAGTAATACCTGCAATGGTTTATTATGGTTTACAAGTATTAAGTCCTGCCATTTTTTTACCTGCCTCAATAATTATTTGTGCAGTTATATCCATTGCCACTGGTAGTTCCTGGACCACTTCAGCAACTGTTGGTATTGCACTGGTTGGCATTGGGTCTGCTTTGGGCATTTCTACAGGGATGATAGCTGGAGCTGTAATTTCTGGAGCGTATTTTGGAGATAAAATGTCTCCCTTAAGCGACACCACCAATTTGGCTCCTGCCATGGCCGGAACAGATTTGTTTACCCATATTCGCTATATGACCTTTACCACTGTACCTACCCTAATAGTGACCCTAATTGCTTTTAGTATCATGAGCATGACGATTGAAACCACTGGAAATGCCGATTTAAGCAGCTTACTGGGCAGTATTGACAAAACATTCAACATCACTCCCATGTTATTTATGGTGCCTTTGGCTGTAATTGTTCTCATATTATTAAAAACAAAACCTCTAATTGCGCTTGGGATTGGTGTATTATTGGCTGCCTTGTTTGCATTTATTTATCAACCAAATATTTTGGATCAATTAACATCTTCTAAATTTGGCTCCATTATCAATGCCATCTTTACAGATACACAAATCACAACCGATAATGAAAAATTAAACGATTTATTTTCTGCTGGTGGCATGAAAGGCATGCTTTGGACCATCTTTTTAATTTGTTGTGCCATGGTTTTTGGTGGCATTATGGATGCCATTGGTTCACTTTCTAGAATCACCAAAGCGTTACTTTCTGTAGCCACAACGGTTTTTGGGCTTTTTGCCAGTACGGTTATCAGTTGTTTGGGTTTAAATGCCATTGCTTCCGATCAATACTTGGCGATAGTGATTCCTGGTAAAATGTTTAAAAAAGCTTATCATGATAAAGGATTGGCTCCAGAAAACCTAAGTAGAACCCTTGAAGATTCAGGAACGGTCACCTCTGTTTTGATACCTTGGAACACCTGTGGAGCCTACCAATCAGGAGTATTGGGTGTAGGTGTTGGAGAATACTTCATGTATGCCATTTTTAACTGGCTGAGTCCATTCACTACCTTACTTTTTGCTGCTTTTCAAATTAAAATCAGACAACTTTCAACTGACAAATAGTAATTTCCTATTAATTTGCAAGTTCATAATAGACAATACCTATGCTTCGATAAGAAAATAAGATTTTATTCAGCTTAAAAAACGCCTTGGTGTCTTATATTTGCAATAGAGAAATTTATTAACAATTAAAATATAAAACATATGGCATTTGTAGGAAAAAAATTCCCAAATTTGAATGTAGACGCAATGAACGACATGGGTGACACCTTTAAAGTAAACGTTCTTGAAGAAGCAGTAAACAACAAGAAAAAAGTAGTTTTATTTTGGTATCCAAAAGACTTCACATTTGTATGTCCAACCGAGTTACATGCATTCCAAGAAGCTATGGAAGAATTCAAAAAACGTAACACCATAGTTATTGGCGCATCTTGTGATACTCCAGAAGTACATTTTGCTTGGCTGAACACCCCTAAGGACAATGGAGGTATTGAAGGCGTTACCTATCCAATATTGGCAGACTCTAACCGCAACTTATCTTCCATCTTAGGTATCTTAGACATCACCAATGAAAAATACGATGAAGAAACTGGCATTGTAACCGTAGAAGGTGACAACGTAACTTACAGAGCTACTTATTTAATAGATGAAGAAGGAACAGTGTTCCACGAAGGCATCAATCACATGCCTTTAGGAAGAAACGTTAAAGAATATTTACGTTTAATTGATGCCTATACGCACGTACAGGAAAAAGGCGAAGTATGTCCAGCAAACTGGGAAGAAGGCAAAGATGCCATGCAGCCAAACGCTAAAGGGACTGCTGCTTACTTAGCAACTCACTAAAAAAACTCCAAAATCCAAATTCCAAAACAGGATTTATTGGGTTTTGGAATTTGGATTTTGAATTTTTGAAAATTACAAAAGATATGGTACAAGAATTAGATCAAGACAATTTACAGGACATCATTAACAATAACGATACGGTTGTGGTACAGTATTCGGCAACTTGGTGTGGTAATTGTAGAATCATGAAGCCTAAATTCAAAAAATTGGCTTCAGAAAACGATGGTAAAGTATTTGTAATTGCAGATGCTGAAAAATTTCCGGAATCCAGAAAACTGGCAAAAGTTGATAACTTACCAACTTTTGCAACGTTTAAGAAAGGGGATTTTATCAATCAGGTGCAAACAAACAAGTTTGAGGTATTAAAAGAATTGGTTGATAACGTAAATTAAACATTATGAAATTACCAATTATCAAGCATCTCACTCAGTTCATTGAAGAAAACGATGAAGATTTTGTTATAGAAACCATTGAAACCCTAGAAGCCCTTACAGAAGTTCCTTCGCTTAAAGACGAAGAGCTTGATGTGATTGGGGAATTGATTTCCAATATGTATGGCGCTTTGGAGGTTCAAAAAATGGTGAAAGATGGTACCCCAAAAAAAGAAGCCCTGAACAGCTTTATGAAACGGGTTCTTGGTTCCATTGATTCTTAGAACATCATTAGCATACATACAAAAAGCCTCTACATTTTAAAATGTAGAGGCTTTTTTATGGAAATATATAAACTCTTATTTATTATCGTCATCTATTTCCTCTTCTTTGACAGCCTTGGATTCAACGGCTTGCTCTTCCCTAGCTTTTAATTCGGTTTTTTCTTTTTTTACCTCAGAGTCTGTCTTAAGTTGCGCCTGTTCCTGTACTTGGGTTGTTTCTTCGGTTTTGGTTTCAGTGTTATTATCTGCTGTTTGTGCAAATGTTAATTGAGAAAATCCTAAAAAACAGGTTAATGCCATGGCTCCAAATAATTTCTTTGATACTTTCATAATAATAGGTTTATTTATGTTTATAGATTTGTTTCCTTATGTACGCAAGACTTGGAACGTATGGATGTTACAGATTCCGCTTTAACATAAATCTAACATACCCTTAACAACTGTCACCAACAAAACTTACTGAACTTAAACCATTTGAGGGATTATTTCTTAAATTAAAAAAATGGGAAACAACATTGTAGTGAAACTCTTATTTTATTAGTATTTTTATATAAACAAAAAACAAAAAAATTATGGCAACAGTAACCTTACATGGAGATAACGTACAAACGTCTGGAACACTTCCTAAAGTTGGAAGCAAAGCTCCAGATTTTAAACTCACCACAACCGATTTAAGCAGTAAAACCCTAAACGATTTTGCTGGAAACAAAGTGGTCTTGAACATCTTCCCAAGTGTGGACACAGGCACATGTGCCCAATCGGTTAGACAATTTAATCAAGAAGCATCAGAGCTGGATAATACCAAAGTGCTTTGTGTTTCTAGAGACCTTCCTTTTGCCTTAAAAAGATTTTGTGGTGCCGAAGGCTTGGACCATGTTATATCTCTTTCCGATTATAAAGATGGAAGCTTTGGAAAAGCCTATGGCCTAAATTTTGTAAATGGTCCATTGGAAGCTCTCCATTCCAGATGTGTTGTGGTTTTAGATGAAAATGGAACCGTTAAATATACGGAACAAGTTCCTGAAATTGCAGATGAACCTAATTATAAAGCTGCACTTGAGGCTTTAATGGATGACTAAAAAAGAGTCCTTTTTTGTTAACAGGTTAAAAAGCGTGGCCTTTGCTTTTAATGGCGCTTGGCTTTTATTAAAAACAGAACCCAGTATCAAAATACAGGTGTTTATTGGGATAAACATGACATTGATAGGCTTTCTGGTAGATCTTAGCACAACCGAATGGATCTTGCAAACCTTGACCATAGGTATTATAATTGCACTGGAAGGCTTAAACACTGCCATAGAAGAAATGGCAGATTTTATACATCCAGAATACCATCCAAAAATTGGACTCATTAAAGACCTGGCTGCTGGAGCTGTTTTTATATTTGCTTTGGTAGCGTTAATAGTTGGTGGCATCATTTATTTTCCTAAGATTTTTTAAATACTTTTACCATTAGGATAAACGTTAGTAATTTGTATTTTTGCTTCATGGGGCAAACCATACAAACCAATATAGATAGAACTTATTTCTGTTTCCAGGAAAGTAAACATGGCAAAGAAGAAAACAAAAACAACAAACTCCAGTAAACCCAAATTAAAAGTCCCAAGTTTTAAGTTGACAAATCAACAAAAACTGGTATTGGGTAGCTTTTTGGTCTTATTGGGACTCTTGCTTTTTATAGCCTTTGTATCTTTCCTTTTTACAGGAAAAGCAGATCAAAGTACGCTTACCGAATTCACCTCAAGGGATGTAAAGCCACAAAATTGGCTCAATAAAACAGGAGCCTGGCTGAGCGATTTTTTTATACAACGTGGCTTTGGTATTGCTTCCTTTATTTTTGCTGGACTTATTTTCCTTTCTGGTGTATTTGTATTAACCAATTCCAGCACAAAAAAATTGCGAAAACATTGGTTTTGGGGCACGCTTATCGTTATTTGGCTAGCTATCTTTTTTGGTTTTTTTACCGAAAAATTGGATATTCTTGGTGGTACCATAGGATTTGAAATGAACCTGTTTTTACAAGATTACTTAGGAAAAATAGGCACCTCTCTCCTACTTGTTTTCTTTTTAATTACCTACTTGGCCATACGTTTTAAAGTGACAGCCGACACCTTTAAAAACCTGTTCCAAAGAGCTTCAAAAGATATTAAAAATGAATTTAACACAGCTACAGATGATGTTACAGTTCCTATAGATAACGATTTAACTGCTGAAGCTGAAGATATTAAATCGGCATTCGAATTGGCTATTGAAAAACCTACTGATGAGCAGGAAGAACTTGCTCAAGAAACAAAATCCAAACCAAAACCCGAACCTGAAAAAGAAGAGGCAGAAATGACCATTGAGGTTGAAAAAGTAGCTGAAGAACTTTCAGAAACCGATAACCTTTCGAATAAATTGGTAGAAGATTTTGGTCAGTTCGACCCAACCCTGGAATTGAGCAACTACAAGTTCCCTTCATTGAATTTATTGAAAAAATACGAATCTGAAGGCATTACCATCAACCAAGAAGAACTGGAAGAAAACAAAAACCGAATTGTAGAAACCCTAAACAACTACAAAATAGGCATTGCAAGCATAAAAGCCACAATTGGTCCAACAGTCACACTTTATGAGATAGTTCCAGATGCTGGTATCAGGATTTCGAAAATTAAAAACCTGGAAGATGATATTGCTTTGTCACTATCTGCATTAGGCATCAGGATTATTGCTCCTATTCCAGGAAAAGGAACCATTGGTATTGAGGTTCCCAATAAAAATTCCACCATAGTCTCCATGCGTTCTGTAATTGCATCACAAAAATTTCAGAAATCAGATATGCAATTGCCAATTGCTTTAGGCAAAACCATTAGCAACGAAACCTTTGTGGTGGATTTGGCAAAAATGCCTCACTTGCTAATGGCTGGAGCCACTGGACAAGGAAAATCGGTTGGACTGAACGCCGTTTTAACCTCTTTGCTCTATAAAAAACATCCAGCAGAAGTGAAATTTGTTCTGGTAGATCCCAAAAAAGTGGAATTGACTTTGTTCAACAAAATAGAACGTCATTACCTGGCCAAACTGCCAGATAGCGAAGATGCTATTATTACAGACAACACAAAGGTTATAAATACCTTAAACTCGTTGTGCATAGAAATGGACAACCGTTACGAGATGCTTAAAAATGCCTTGTGTAGAAACATTGCAGAATACAATGCCAAATTTAAAGCACGTAAGTTAAACCCTAATGACGGTCACCAATTTTTACCCTATATTGTTTTGGTTGTCGATGAGTTTGCCGATTTAATCATGACAGCGGGTAAGGAAGTGGAGACTCCCATTGCGCGTTTGGCACAACTTGCCAGAGCCATCGGAATTCATTTAATCATTGCTACCCAAAGACCTTCTGTTAACGTGATAACAGGGATCATAAAAGCCAATTTCCCAGCAAGAATAGCCTTTAGGGTAACCAGTAAAATAGATTCCAGAACAATTTTGGATGGTTCTGGTGCAGACCAACTAATAGGTCGTGGAGACATGCTCTACACACAAGGAAACGACATGATACGAATTCAATGTGCTTTTGTTGACACTCCTGAAGTAGAAGAAATAACCGATTTTATTGGCTCTCAAAAAGCCTATCCTGAAGCCTATATGTTACCTGAGTATGTTGGCGAGGAAAGTGGCACAAGTCTTGATGTAGATATAAACGATAGGGACGCCTTATTTCGTGATGCTGCCGAAATTATTGTAACGGCTCAACAAGGATCTGCGTCTTTATTGCAACGTAAATTAAAGTTAGGCTACAATCGCGCTGGACGTTTAATAGACCAGTTGGAAGCTGCAGGCATTGTTGGTGGTTTTGAAGGCAGTAAAGCCAGACAGGTTCTAGTCCCAGATTTAGCAGCACTTAATCAATTATTGGAAAACGAAAGTCAATAATTAAGTCAAATAAAAAATATAAAAATGAAAAAAATAACATTAATTTTTACCCTCTTCATTTATACCATGTCTTTTGGACAGGACAGTAAAGCCAAAGCGCTATTGGACGAAGTGTCACAAAAGGCTAAAAGCTACAATAATATTTCAATAGATTTTAAGTATGTACTGGACAATACAGCCGAAAACATCAAACAGGAAACACGTGGAGATGTCGTGATGCAAGGAGACAAATACCGTTTAAACATTTTGGGTGCCACCCGTATTTATGATGGTAAAACACTGTATAGTATTAGTCCTGACGATGAGGAAGTAACTATTTCAACTGAAAACCCAGATGATGAAAATAGCATTACACCCAGTAAAATGCTTTCGTTTTATGAGGATGGCTATACCTATAAAATGGACATTATTCAAGATGTGAAAGGAAGAAAAATACAGTATGTAAAACTCACTCCTATGGATTCCAATTCCGAAATTAAAAATGTGCTATTGGGAATAGACGCTCAAACCAAACACATCTATAACCTTATAGAGATAGGTAAAAACGGAACAAAAACCACTTTAACTGTTAATTCTTTTAAAACAAACGAACCTATATCGAAATCCTTATTTACTTTTGACAAGAACAAGTATAAAGATTACTATATTAACAAATTGGATTAAGTAACTTTTGAAGATTTTAGATAGATACATACTAACCTCATACCTTAAAACTTTTATCAGCGTGTTTGTGATTCTCATGCTGATTTTTGTTTTACAAACCATCTGGCTATATATAAAGGAATTGGCTGGAAAAGACCTGGATATGGTTGTTGTGGCTAAGTTCTTGCTTTATTTTTCCCCTAAATTAATTCCATTGGTTTTGCCTTTGACCATCTTGTTGGCATCCATCATGGTGTTTGGAAGTTTTGCCGAAAACTATGAATTTGCTGCCATGAAATCCACAGGTATTTCTTTGCAGCGTGCCATGAAAGGCTTAAGCATTTTTATCGTGGCTTTGGGAATCACTACTTTTTTCTTTTCAAACAACGTAATCCCTTGGGCAGAATATAACTCTTATAACCTTCGGAAAAATATAGCCAAATTAAAACCTGCCATGGTAATTGCCAAAGGACAGTTTAATGAAGTTGGAAACGAATACAATATTAAAGTAGCCGATAAAAGTGGCGACAGAGGACAGTATTTAGAAGAAGTACTCATCCACAAAAAAACGGGTGGCAAAGCTGGGAACTACACAACCATTTACTCCAAAACCGGGGAACTTATAGGTGAAGAAGATTCTGATATCCTTCAACTTATTCTCTATGATGGATATTTTTATGACGACACACCTCCAAAAGACCATAAAGACAGGCTAAAAAAGCCCATGACCAAAAGCGCCTTTAAAAAATATACCATTAATGTTGATTTATCGAACCTCAACAATGTTGATCTGGAGCAAAAAGACATTAGCGACAAATACAACATGCTTAACATAAAAGATTTAAGCTATACCATTGATACCTTAAAAATTGATAGGGACAACAATATTAAAGAATTGGCCGAAAACTTGTACAACAGGACCAATTTACCAATAATCAACAAAGGTGTTGTTAGTAAAACAGACTCTATCTATAATGGTGAGATTCTGGAACTTTTCAGTCATAAAGACAAAGTACAACTTATAGATTTGGCACAAAACACATTTAAAAGTACCCTTCAAATAATAGACGTTAAAGAGCAAGGCTTGAAAACCAAATCTATTTGGTTAAACAGACATGTAATAGCTTTACACGAAAAACTAGCCTTGGGCTTTGCCTGTATTATTTTATTTTTTGTGGGAGCACCTTTAGGCGCTTTAATAAGAAAAGGAGGTATTGGACTGCCTATGGTTATTGCCATCTTGTTGTTTTTAACCTATCATTTTATTGGCATATTTGCAAAAAACAGCGCCAAAGACGGCAGTTTGAACCCTGTGTTTGCTTCTTGGTTTTCAACCATCATCATGTTACCCTTGGGAATATATTTAACCAAAAGGGCTACGGCAGATCGTGGTTTGTTTGAATTTGACCATATTTTAGAGCCAATTAAAAAAATCCTTAAAATTAAGGATAAAGAAAATGTAAACAACAAATCGAAATTGCCTGACGCTGTTCGGGAAGTGATAGAGGAAAATTTGGATATTTCACAGGAACCTTTAGCCCATACTGAAGATTTTGGCACCATAAGAAAAAGACATTCAGATTATAAGGAATACGCTAAATTCACTTTCATTTTCTACATTATTGGCGCCATCTTAATACCATTATACTTCATTTTAAGAAATAACAAATTGGAAGAAATTGCTGTGGTTTGCCTACAATTGGGGATTATTTCGTTTTTTGTTTGTTTCATCTATTTTATTGTGTCTTCCTTAAAATTACGATCTATATACAAATTGATAGCCTTAAAAGGTGTTACTAAAAACCCAATCCTACTCATAATGGGATTTGTTTTTTATCCGTTGACACATTTTTTAAGAAGGAACAAAATTAACGATGACCTTTCTGTTAGTTTAAAATAAGCCATATCTTTGCACCATATTAAAAAATAAGCTTTATGTCCACGCTTAAAACAGCAAACCAAACTACAAACATTCAATTACACAGTATTGAAGAAGCCATTAACGATATTAGAAATGGTAAAGTTATTATAGTAGTTGATGATGAAGACAGGGAAAATGAAGGCGATTTTTTGGCTGCTGCAGAAATGGTAACGCCAGAAATGATAAACTTTATGGCAACCCATGGACGTGGTCTAATATGTACTCCTTTAACCGAAAAACGTTGCAAGGCTTTGGAGTTAAACATGATGGTCAACAACAATACCGATCCTATGGAAACTGCCTTTACCATTTCCGTAGATTTAAGAGGCAATGGTGTTACCACAGGTATTTCGGCAAGTGACAGGGCCAAAACAGTAAAAGCCCTTGTTGACGAAAACACCAAACCTTTTGAATTGGCCAGACCAGGACATATTTTTCCTTTGGTTGCTAGGGAAGGTGGTGTGTTACGTAGAACTGGACATACAGAAGCTGCCATAGATTTTGCCAGATTGGCTGGATTAAAACCTGCTGGTGTAATTGTTGAAATCATGAACGAAGATGGCAGCATGGCGCGTTTACCTCAACTGGTGGAAGTAGCAAAAAAATTCGATTTAAAAATTGTTTCCATTGAAGACTTGGTAGCTTACAGAATGCAACACGATTCCTTAATTGAAAAGAAAGAAGATTTTGATATGGTAACGCGTTTTGGTAAATTTAGGCTTAGAGCATACCAACAAACTACCAATAATCAAGTACACATAGCCATTACAAAAGGAACTTGGAACACCAACGAACATGTGTTAACTCGGGTAAACTCTACATTGGTAAATAATGATATCTTAGGAACGCTAACCAATAATGCCGATAAAAAGTTGGACGATATGTTCCAACTGATAAATGAAGAAGGTAAAGGCGCTATCATTTTTATCAATCAGCAAAACCAATCCACCAACTTATTGCACAGGCTTTCCATCCTTAAGCAACAACAAAATCACAAAGACCTGATTAAAGCGCCTAGCATTCAAATGGATAATAAAGATTTTGGAATTGGTGCCCAAATACTTCACGATCTAAACATTCATAAATTACGTTTGATGTCCAATAGCGAACAAACCAAACGTGTTGGGATGATAGGATACGGACTGGAAATAATTGAATATGTAAGTTATTAGTTTTTGTCCTCTAAAGCTTTGATTCTTTTTTCGAGGGATTGGTAATTCTCCAATTGATTTCTTAACGCAACAATTTCGTTTTGTTGCTCTTGAACGGCTTTAATAAGTACAGGAATCAATTCTATATAGCTCATAGCTAAATAATCCCCAGGAACAACAGTTTTTTCACCTGTTTTAGGATCTATATCCACATCTTCAGTAATAACAACCTCCGGAATGATTTTTTCTACATCTTGGGCTATCAAACCCAAACGTGTTCTATCGTTTGGGGAAATGGTTTCATTATAACTATAACTTACTGGTTGCAGCTTCATCAAGTCCTCCAGCCCATATGGCAACTCCGAAATATGAGTCTTGGTTCGCCTGTCAGAATAAGTCACAAAAGTATTGGCAACCACTTCATCCCAATGTTGATTGATTAAACTATTTCCTATATCGAATGTACTGTTGGAAAATGGTACGATGTCGCCATCCAAGCCTAAATTATTTCCCCCTAAATTGGCCATTTCCAAATTGTCCAAAGACAATGTTGCGTACAAATGTGAGGCATTGGCATTGCTTATCATCACATGGCCATTAAACCTTAAATTATCTGTATCAAATTCGCCATAAATCAGAGCTTCGTTAGCATCTGCATCAGAATTTTCTATATACAATCTATTGGAACCTGTTTCATGGTAACCGGCTCCATACCCTAAAAATATATTCGCATCTCCATTTGAATTTAATCCAGATTCTGTACCAATGGCAGTATTATTAATACCAACTGTATTAAAATACAAGCTATTTGTACCTATGGACACATTAGCATCTCCTGCTGTATTGCTATATAAGGATTGTGTTCCAAATGCTATATTATCATAACCAGTACTATTGTTTCTAAGGGACTCATAACCTGAAGCTACGTTATTGGAACCTGTTGTATTAGAATACAAAGTTTGATAACCATTAGCAATATTATTATTGCCTATGGTATTTGAGTTAAGTGCTCTAAACCCATTTGCCACATTATAACTACCAGTTGTATTTAAATATAAAGTTCTTGTACCATTTGAAACATTAAAAGAGCCTGATAAATTATAATATAAGGCTCTAGTTCCAGTAGCTATATTGTTTGAACCTGTAGTATTAGAAAATAAAGCTCTGGTACCAGTTGCTATATTATTGTTTCCTATGGTATTATTGTTTAAGGTTCTTAATCCGTGTGCCACATTATTGTTACCACTAGTATTGGAATTTAAAGCCATAAAGCCAGTAGCCACATTATTAGATCCCATAGTGTTGGAGTAAAGAGCATTGGAACCAATGGCAATATTATTGTTTCCTGAAGTGTTACTATACATCGCTGAATAACCTACAGCTGTATTATAATCTCCTATATTGGAATCAGAAAGGGCATCTGTTCCAATTACTGTATTGTAATTACCACCTGAATGGTAAAGAGTATTGGAACCAATAGATACATTGCCCTCACTTATAGTAGTAACATATTGAGAATTATAACCTATTGCCACATTGTTGTTTCCTGAAATATTGTCAAACAAGGTTTGATAACCAATTCCAATATTATTAGATCCAGAAGTGTTACTGTACAAGGACCTATAACCACTGGCTGTGTTCCTAACACCAGATACATTTGAAAACATGGCATAAAAACCATTGGCAACATTAAAACTTCCAGTGGTATTATTAAAAAGAGATCTGTAACCTGCAGCAACATTATCAAAACCTGAAGTATTGGAGCCCATGGCTTCAAAACCAATTCCTGTATTTTGGTTGTCTGAACTGTCATCATTGATTCCTGCTCCAAGACCAATAAAAACTGAGGATCCATTTTCTGAGCCATCATTATCACTTTTACCATCCATTAAGTCGTTTATTTTTTCAGCACCTTTTATGGATGTCCATGAAGACAAGCTGTTGTTCCAATAATAAAACCCTTTGTTTATAGTACCATTTCCAGTAACATATACCAACATCCCATCTTGGGCTTCCGTGGGATTGCTTAATGGAAATACATCAATTTTTGGAATTAAAATACCATCGGTAGGACTTGGTGAGATTTGATTTGAGGCACGAATATCCAATTGTGACTGTGGATTGGTAGTACCAATACCTACTTGGGAATATGTATAGGTAATCAATACTTGAAAAAATAAAACAATTAGGTAATGTTTCTTCATACAAAGCATAGTTAGACGTTGCATATATTTTGAATACATACAAATACGTTATTTTAATATAAATTTGTTTCCTAAATATGAGTATTTGGCAACAGCATTTACATAACTAAAATAGGTATGGACTTAAAGATGAAGAGCTTTGGTGAAGTAATTTAATAAAAAAAAGGGAATGAGAATAAAAAATAATCCCAAATCCCTTTAACATCGATTAATAGCATCTTTTATGGGTCTATGACTATTTTCTTTGTAATATGTCCTTTATCCGTATAAACTTTTACAAGATATATTCCTGACTGTAAATTACTGACAGGTATTCGGTTACCATTTAAAACCTGTGAAACTTTTTTACCCAATATATCAAACATTTCAACAGAGATAATCTGGTTCTTAGTTGAAACATATAAATAATCTGAGGTTGGATTAGGATAAACAGATATAGTCGACTCGTTTAAAACTTGAGTTGGTACTGAAAGGGTTTCTAAATTAAAGCTTTCCATCCCTGGAATATTTCCAGTATAGAAATTTAAAGTGCCATTTCCATTTCCTGGGCCATCAATATCAGAATTATAGAAACTCTCGAAAATGTTTCCAGCCTGTACATTTAAAGGATGATCGTTAGGCATAATAAACAGGGTTTCAGCTCCTGGATTGGTTACCTCAAAACTCACCAAATCTATTGGCACTCCTGTTGTATGCTGTAAAATAGTTTGGCCTGGAGGCATGTTAAATTGAAAGACATCAATATCAAACCCTACATATCCCAAACCAGCTATAAAAGCAGCATCATAATCGTACAGGTCGAACGTTCTGCTTGGAAAGAAACTTACCAAATTGATTATATGCGATGGTCCTGCTGGCAATACTAAGGTAAACCCAACATCAGATACATCTGTATTGGCATTTGGACCATAAGCATCTGAATCGAAATCAGGTACGGCAATCATTTTAAATTGGTTTCCTGTTAGGTGCACAATCCCGAACTGATAGCCTTGGGCCATAGTGCACAGGCTTGCAAATAAAAATAGAATAAAGGTGTATTTTGTTTTCATGGGTATTGGTTTTAAGAGTTTATATTACGATTAATTTTGTGGTGGGACTGTAGCTTGAATGGTAAATGTTGGTGTGCCAAAACCATTGGATGGATGCGCTAGCACATTGTCCTTTATAAGGTTACTATCGTTTCCAGAACCAGAAAACTTAGCAATCCCATTTAGGTTTAAATCTGTATTTAAATATCCTGATGATGAAAATGTTACCGAACCAAAACCATTGGCAGGATCAGATAAAATGTAATCCTTTATGGCATTCGAATCATTGTTGGCTCCTGAAAACCTTATATAATTTGTATTATTGGTATTTCCTGTCCATAAGGCTGTAACTCCAGACCCCAAAACAACTTGGGCATTTAAACCATAAGTTGAAAAGCCTGAATTTGTAAAATCAACAACTGTTGGGGAAGTTTCATTTATAGCAATGGTAGCTGCGCTCATGGCTCCCAAATGGTTTCTGTGTTTAACAACTACATAATAAGTGGTTGGAGCAGCTGTCATGATTACATTTGAAAAACCATCCATAGCTACCACATCACCATCACGTTGAAGTAAAGCCGATTTTCCGTTTATCAATTTTTGATTGTCATTGGCAGCACGTAATTCTATCCAAACCCAATCCACAATGGCGTTAGATCCTACCACGTTAAATACAGACGCATTGCAAGTGGCTGCATCAGGATACGGACTGGTTGTTGGAATGTAGGCGTTTTGTCTTAAATCGTCATTCATTAGTCCTGCTGAAACTGGATTTAAAAGGGGTCCTTGCAAAAAGAGTCTCGGGTCTATCCTTATTTTCATGCCTCCATTGATAAACCCTTCGGAGATCTTTATGTTTCCAACGCTCAATTCTTGTACGGCAACTTCACCAATGGTATATAAAATCTCCAGCTCTCCAGCTGTGGCAGAGGCTCCTCCACTATCGACACTGAATTTTTCGATGCTTTGGGCACTACATAAAAAACTGATAAATAGTGCTGTTAAAAATAAACCTTTTGTTTTCATATTATTGTTGTTTTTTAAGTAAGGTCTCTATCAAATCCTTTAACTCATTAACTTGCACCTTTAAGTCCTCAATTTCATGCTGTTGTTCCTGTATGGCTTTTATAGCTACAACGCTAAATCCAGCATAATCAATTCCATACAATTCATCTGCTTCTGAGAAATGCACCAATTCCGGAAAAAGAGATTTTACTTCTTGAGCAATAAAACCTATGGCTTTTGTGTTGGTAATATCATCTTTATAAACATAGGTTGAAGGTTTTAATTGTTTAACGCGATCTAAGGTTGTAGGCATACTTTGTATGTCTTTTTTTAAGCTAACATCAGAGCTTATTGTGTACGCGCCTGTGTTAGCTAAAATATATCCTTTTAAAGTGGTTCCATAATGAAACCGTAAGGAATATCCGTGTGTAATATCCCAATTGGAATTGAGTCCATCATCAAAACGAAGTCCTGTTCCTACGGATTGACCATTTTGAAAAATATGTAGTTTCCCATTAGGGTTACCATCAACACCTATCTTGTTGAAATTTGCAGAACCATCTCCGTTAATTGCTGCTACAATTTCAGTCCCTTTTTGCATTTCAATAAATTGCGATGCTGAACTTGCATTTGAAGGGATTTGCAATTCCAGCAAATCTTTACCTAATTGGTGGTCTAGACTTTCAATTCGAACCGTATTTTCAACTCCAGACGTTTGTAGAATCGAGAAAGGATTTGCTGGATTGGAAATTCCAACACCTACTTTGCCTTCTGTTTCTGCCATAACAATATTTCCATTCTGCAAGAGTTTTAGTCTTGTGCTTTGTGAACTTGAACCATCTGCTTTGGACCTGAATAGTAAGTCTGAACCACTTCCAGTAGTTGCAAACTTCCATTGATTGCCATTATTTGGATAGCCCAAAATTAGTCCCCCAACATTGGATTGAACTAATAAATCGCCAACTACATGGAGTTTATTTTCAGGCGTATTGGTTCCAATTCCAACACCACCTTCCATATAGCTAACATCTAAACCATTTTTAATCCATAAAGGGTTTTCAATACTTTTTGCCATCAAGGCATAAGGGACCGTTTTAAATTCGGTTGTTCCCATATCTACAAATCCGCCACCTGTATTTACCTGTACATTCAGAAAATGTGAATCGCTTCCCCAATCAATAGTACTGTAATCGCCACTTACTACTGTGCCCTCGCCTATGTTAACTATAATGATACCATTGGAATCGGTTGTTGGTGTATGCGTTTCTTCATAGACATTGGTTTGACCTGCACCTTGTAAGACGCTAAACCGTATGGCGATAAGGTCATTGGCAACCACATTGCCTAGGTTATCTTTTATGACTGCCTTATAATTGATGCCATTTTGTGCATAAGTTATCATACTCAGCAGCATGAATAATATAAATGTGTACTTTGTTTTCATTAGCTTATGTTTTAATATTAATGGTTGTATCCATAATAAGGTTAACATTTTAATTATCAAGTATTTGTTTTTCAAATCTAATCGGGTTTCAACACACAACATATCACTATTGTAACATACTATATAACATATGTAACTATTTAGGCTTAAGCTGTATTGAAATGGGGTTTAGAGGGTTTTGCTATCAGTTTTATAGCATCTTAATCGTTTATTATGGTTATAATGAATTGAATATAGGCTTTCTTACAATAATGGTACCTGTAACCTGGGTAGTAAAGGTGTCTGTTTGGTTGGTATACCCAACTTGCATGTCTGCAGTAAAAGTTATTTTAAAATGAGCATAAGTTACTCCTGTATAAACCGTTTGCTCTCCATAATCGGTTATGGTGGAGCTACCAGATAAACTGTTCATAACATAATTACCATATGTAATTGTCATTCCTGAATTCGTTTCATTTACGTTGGGACCAAAGCCCAAAGCCTGATTGTTGTTCATGGTCAACCCCATAGCCAAATTAAGATTTGGTGTTTGAATTTCATCCGTTAAAGTTAAAATAATGGTGTCTTCAGTTTCACCTTGTCCATTTGTGGATACGCTTCTAATTG
Source organism: uncultured Xanthomarina sp. (assembly GCF_963971605.1). Taxonomy (NCBI): domain Bacteria; kingdom Pseudomonadati; phylum Bacteroidota; class Flavobacteriia; order Flavobacteriales; family Flavobacteriaceae; genus Xanthomarina; species uncultured Xanthomarina sp. The sequence continues at coordinate 46,561 of NZ_CAXATZ010000009.1, read as the reverse complement.
CCACAACACCACTATTCCCATAACCTATTGGAAGATTTCCTGTTAAAGTTTCTCCATCTGTAGCTCCTCCCGTAAAACTAAGTTCATAGAAATGCGAATCTGTTGGTGGATTTGGGTTTTCATCTATAGGATTATCATCACTGGAACAAGATGTGTGGGTTATTAATAAAATTGCAATAAGCATAGGTTTGAATAATAATTTAATTGTTTTCATAATAGATTATTTAAGCGTTTTTGTTTTTAAATTTGAAGGATTTGAAAGTTTGCAAAGTCATCGAGATATTAATTATGTCTTACCCATTTTTGGATGTTCCCTGTACCACTGTTATTGACATCGATTCTTAAGGTATCTGCAACCCCTAATTCCATGGTAGCAGGATAATAGTTATCGTCACTGCCCAATTCTTCGTAAATGAAACTATTACCATCTAGGGCATAAATATCTTTCCATTTAATATCTCCAATATTAAAGCCAGACAATGCAGGATCTGAGATGGTTCCTGTATCATCGGTCACATCAATAACAATGTCATTGTTTACGGGATTGTTTCCTCCTACGCGAATCCAACTACCTTGTAAAACTTGAAGATATACTGATTGTGGTGTGTAATGGGATTCACGAACCCATTTTTGGATATTTCCTGCTCCAGAATTATTTACATCAACTCGCAAGGTATCATCCACACCTAAACTAATAGCTGCTGGATAGTAGTTGTAATCACTTCCCAATTCTTGATGTGTATAGTTTCCTGAGCCTTGACCCACAATATCTTTCCATTTAATGTCTCCTATCATGAAATTGGATTGTTGTGCGTCGGTAATAGTACCAGCATCATTGTTTACATTGATTTTCATCCCATTATTGGTTGGATTGTTACCACCAATACGGATCCAGTTACCTTGTAAATCGTCCAAAGGATAGGTTTGTTGTGGTGGATTGTTATCTGGTTCCAAAGAATCTGAGCTACAAGACACAGATAGAGTTATTAGAACAGTAAAAAACAGCATTGTTTTAATATGTTTTTTAAAAGTTTTCATGATGTGCGTGTTTAATTTGGTTTTCATATCATTTAAATTTTTTATAGGTTTTTACATAAATTTTTTATAATCTTTTGAGTTGATGGAAAAGTTGGTTTCTTCCAGAGCAACACAAGTCATTTTCAAGGTTTCAGGTTTTTTCTTTGTGGTAACTGTCATGGTCATTTCCATCATTAAACCATCTACCTGTTTCATCCATTCCTGATTGGCTTGATTTTTTTTATCGTCAATATTGTAAAACGCTCTAGGGAAAGTAATATCGGCTTCTTTGGTTACCCAAACGCTTCCATTGTAGTCTTCACTGGATATTTTATACTCCCTGCAGGTATAATTCAATATAACTTTGGTATTATTGGTTTTCTCAATTTTCACATCGTTATTGGAAGATTCCTGGTCATCTACAAAATCGTTTACGTCCAAAGACGTGGACATGAGCATTTTTTTTCCTCCTGCTTCAGTAAACATGTACATGGTTTTTTTGTCCAAATCCATGACATTGAACATGGTACTTGCATTTTCTATGGTATTCCCAAAATAATTTTCATCCTTGGCCAGAAAATAGGTGAAAGTGGTATTATATTTATCACTTTCCATTTGCATCACGTATTTATGCGAAAAACTATAGACACTCTCTGGCGCCTTGTCTTCTGAAGTTGTTTTGCTTTTTTTGGATGATTTGGATTTTTTATTTCCTTCATTGTTAAATACCGAATCAAAGGCCTTTTCGGTTTCTTTTTGCGATTTTTGCTCCACTTTACGTTCCACAGTACGTTCTGCAGCATTGGTAGCCTTATCTGCCAGTCGTTCAAAAATTTGTGCTTGCGTATTAAACACAATTAGTATAAAAAAGCTTGTTGTTATTAATAATTTCATGATCAATAATTTTTATTGTTTTTATTTTTATGGTTTTAAATTGAAAAAGGTTAACATTTAAAAACAGTATTTTAAAGATGGTGATATATCTTTCTATATCTGCTACTTGATTATGGTTACCGATTTTATGATTTTGTTGTTCAGCAAAATTCTAAGCTCATATTGACCCTTTTTTAAATGATCGATACTTATATATATTTTTGTGTCTACATCTGTTTTTTGGCTATTGGTATAGCGTTTCATTTGTTATTGTTTAAAGATGTTTAAAATTAAAAATGGAGAGTTTACCTTAATAACAAATATGTTTCAAAGGATATAAGATATGTTACAGAATGCTGAATTTATCCTGTCTGTTTGTAAGTTTTTTAAAAGGTACTCGTTAGGTTTGCAACTTTAGGTTTCTTTTAATATGAAAGCGTATTAAACCCTGTTTAAGTGCGAATTTCTGAAATGTGCCTACCTTTTTAAGGAAGTTTATTTCTAATCTATCACTTCAAAAACTTTAAATAGCCCTTTACTTTTTGTATTAGGTACTTCCGAAATAAAGGCATATTTACCAGGTTCTAAATCGGCATAGAAATAACCTGTACTACCAGCTGACATATCGTTAACACCACCTAAAAATGTAACGCCATTTGGAACTGGTGTGATTAATCCTTTTGGATCTGACCAATCCATCCAAGATTCTAAAGCGTCTTCACTAGCATTGGCATCTAGTTTTACTAAATTTAAGTCATGCCACATAAAATTTTCATGTTGTTTTTGATCTTTCACATACACAGAAAAAATTTGCTTCCCTTTGGTAATATCTTTGTCATAACTAATACCTGTTTCACCTGAAAGTGCTATGTTAACAGTAGCTTCAGGAGGAGTATTACCACTAGCTTCATCAGTTACAAATATGGGTTTTGCCATTCCCATAAGTGTATGGAATTTTCCATTAGGCATTTTCACATAACATTCCATAATATAATACCCTGGATCTAATTTTATGGTAGTAACAGCAGTATGTTTTGGTGCAATTAACCCTGAACCACCAGAAAAAATAATATCTCCAAACCATTCTGGTAATTTCCCAAAGGCAGCAAAACCTTCTTCTGATTTACCTTCGTTAATTAAATCCATACCTTCAGCAAACACTGGAGCAACATCTGTTAAGGTATGCTCTACTGTTTTGCCTTCTGGGTATTTATCCATTAAAAAGAAATGAGTTTCGTTAGATAAGTTTTGGTATTTAAAGGTATTCCATCCTGAAGGGATAGTATCTACACTTTGAAATTCCATACTTCTAGTAACAATATCTATAACATTAGATGGTTCTTCAATAACTTCTATCACTTCTTCTACTATTGTTTCTTCTGTTAATTCGGTTTTCTTTTCATTTTTACAATTAAAAAATAAAAGCGTCATTAACAGTAATGTCCAGATTTTTAAATTGTTTGCTTTCATATTATTAGAGGTTTCTTAGTATCTATAAATATAATGATTTAAAAATTTTCAATTTTTAGCTAATACTTGTTTTGAAAGTAACACCGTGTTTTTTTCTAAAGCCTCTACTCTATCTAAAAGCACCTGCAATAGGTCTGATTGTTCTGTATTGGTTTGTTCTTGAGCTGAAATGGTTAGTTTTTGGCTTTCAATAATAACTTGTTGCTCTTGTATAGCTTTTATTAAAACTGGAATTAACTCCGTATAACTCACGCTTAAGGTTTTATTCTCGTCATCAGCAGTATGAACAAGTTCTTTAATCACACTCTGAACTTCTTGAGCTATTAAGCCCATAGATTTATAATCTTGTTCTCTATTTTTCCAGTTATAAGCTTTGGGAGAAAGTGCTAAAATTTCGCTTAAGCCATAATTTAAATCTTCAATGTCTTTTTTAAGGCGTCGGTCTGAACTATGCACTACAGTACCTCCAACTGCTACATTCCCTCCATGCTGCTGTAAAAGAAGAGCTGTGCTTGATCCATTATAACGTGCCGATATTTCATTTTCATCAAACACTAAATTGAAATTATTTTCTTTACCAATTACTAAAAGTCCTGTTCCATCAGCTAAATTGGCATCATTTGTACCATCTATATGCAATTTAACTGCAGGTGATGTAGTTCCTATTCCTGTATTACCATTTTTCAAAACGGTTAAGGCATTACTTCGATTTGCTGAACCAGTACCATTTCCTACCTGAAACAAAGTCTGAGATGAAATAGTAGCGTCATTCCAGTTACCTATTACAGTAGAATTGTTGTCATCTGCTATGGTACCATATCCAATTGCTATAGAGTTACTTGCTGAAGCATTTGCAAATAGTCCCAAAGCTACAGAGTTTTCTCCAATAGCATCAGAACTAAACCCGAACGCCATAGAATTATATCCTGAAGCATTTGCGTAGGTTCCCATTGCAATTGAATTATTTCCTATTGCACTTGGTTCATTACCTATTGAAAATGAATTATCTCCCAATGCTCCGTTAGTGTTTGAAGCATAAAAGGAGTAACTCAAATCTACAGCATTACTACCAATATTACCATAATTAGCTGGATTACTTCCTACTAATCGCCAACCAACACCATTACCTTCATCTATAGCCTCAAGACCGGATGCTTCTGAAGTATTCGCTTCTAAATATTCTTTTGTGATTAAAGCTTTAGCATCAGTTATTTCTGCTATATCAAAACTTGGTGCTGTGATGATACCATTTTTTTCTATTACAAATGCATTAGATTTATCTGAGATATCTGTACCATTTCCAACTTGAAATAAAGTAGTTGTTGAGTTTATATTATCATTAAATGTACCAATTACTAGACTATTTAAGTCATCTGCAATAGTTCCATATCCCATTGCTGTTGAATTTGACACAGAAGCAGTTGTAACAGAACCAATTGCAGTAGAACGAAGACCAGAAGCAGTTGTTAAATATCCCATGGAAATAGCATAATCACCTGTTGCTCCATAAATACTAGAAGTAAAATCACTATAACTTAAATCTTTGGCGTTTAATCCAATGTTTCCATAATTGTCTAAATTGCTTCCTATCAATCTCCAACCTATTCCATTGCCTTCATCTATGGCTTCTAGTCCTGATGGATTTGTACCAGAGCCGCCTCCAGAATAATTGGCATCTGCATATTCTTTGGTTATTAAGGCTTTGTTATCTGTTATTTCAGATATATCAAAGCTTGGTGCTATTATGGTACCATTTTTTAAAACTGTAAGCGCATTAGCTTTTGCTCCAAAGCTAGAGCCATTACCTATTTCAAAAAGTGGATCTGTTTCCACCCAAGTTGTTGGGTCTCCTCCTCCAAGATTAAAACGACCTATTGCTGTAGTTAGTAATCCATTGGCATTGATGCCATTTCCTATGGCTGTTGATGTTTTACCTATAGCCAGTGTAAGTTCGCCTGCTGCCAATGAATTTTCGCCAATAGCATTTGTGGCATTTCCTAAAGCGGTACTGTTTTCTCCTGATGCTTCGGTTTCAAAACCCATAGCTGTAGCGGCTTGTCCTGATGCTGCTGTATTATAGCCCATTGCTGTAGCTGAAATTCCCGATGCTGTTGATGCTTCACCCATAGCAACCGAAAATGGACCTGAAGCAATGGTATTGCTTCCCATAGCCGTTGCATATTGTCCTGTTGCTGAAGATCCATATCCCATAGCTACAGAACCAACATTTGCAGTAGTGTATTGTCCCATAGCTACAGAGCCTGTTCCAACAGCACCTTGACCAGCATCATATCCTGTATCACCTCCATAACTTAAATCAACAGCTCTATCTCCTATATTACCATAATAAATGGGATTGGAGCCTTTTAAACGATAACCAACACCATTCCCTTCATCTAAAGCTTCAAGTCCAGATACATTTGCTGCACTTAAAGCATAAGGTACTGCCATAAATTGGGTGGTTCCCATATCTGTTAAACCAGAGCCTGTATCTATTAAAACGTTTAAAAAATGGGCGTCAATTTCCCAATTAATCGTGTTGTAATCACCACTATATACAGTGCCTTCTCCAATATTTACTATGATAATGCCATTGGCATCAGTAGTTGGATTATGTGTTTCTTGATATACATTTACAGCACCTTGCAATATTGTAAATTGTACTGTAATATTTTGATTGGCAACTACATTACCAGAGTTGTCTTTTATTAAAGCTTTGTAGTTGATGCCGTTTTGGGCAAGTACAAAACATGTATTTATAAATATGATTAGAAATAAGTATTTGGTTTTCATAAATGTCTTTTAATGTGTGGGTTAGATTAATTTTTAACTATTTAAAACCATTTTGTATATGTTTCTAAATGATAGTTTTTACTTTATGGTTGAACTTTAAAAAAGTTAACTTCCTATTAGCATTTTAAAGTCTTTTATTTTTCAATCACTACGGACTTAATCACCTTATTATTCAATAAAATATGTAATTGGTAAACGCCTTTTTTAAGATGATCTATGGATATATATATCTTATCATCAATACTCTTTTTTGAAAAAGGCTTGTTTTGTTTCATAAGTTATTCCTTTAGAGAGACTCAAATTTAGATACAGGGATCCTGCTTCGATAACAAATATGTTTCAAAGGATATAAGATATGTTCCAGATGTTGTGAAATTCTGTTTTCTAAGGGTTTAGAGAGTAATCTTGAGGTGTGCAACCATAAATTTCCTTGAAGCACTTATTGAAATAAGAAGGGGAATTAAACCCAACCTGATAGGCAATTTCTGCCATAGTGGCATCGGATTTTTTTAACAGCTCCACAGATAATTTTAAGCGCTGGGACCTTAAAAACTCGCTGGTGGTCATACCTGTTATGGCCTTTAGTTTCCTGTGAAGTTGGGTACGACTTATTTGCATGTGTTTCCCTAAAGCTTCGCTGTTAAAATCTGGGTTTGTAATGTGCTTATCCAAAGTTGTTTGAAGTCTTTTTAAAAATTCGGTTTCGGTGGACGTAATTGCCAATTCGGGATTTATTGTTAAGGTACTACTAAAATGCTTTTGAAGTTTTAAGCGACTTTCAATCAGTTTTTCAACCCTAACTTTTAATTTCTCGCTACTAAACGGTTTTGTAACGTAGGCATCTGCTCCTGTTTTAATTCCCTGTATCTCATTGACTTCCCCTACTTTAGCAGTAAGAAGTATGACAGGAATATGACTGGTAAGCTCATTGGTTTTTATCTCATGGCACAATGCCATTCCGTCCTGTTCTGGCATCATAATATCACTTATAATCAAATCTGGAAGCTGTTTCTTGGCTTTTTCAATACCTATTTTACCATTTGCTGCTTCCATAACCCGATAACTATCTAAAAACATTGAAACTATAAACGCACGTATATCTGGTTCGTCTTCCACAATGAGTATACTGGGCTTTTCTGTATGTGTTTTTGCAAACACGGACTCTAAGTCAAAATTCTGTTTTTTTGAGGTAGCGTGAACCAATATTTCGTTTTCATTAAAAGCCTCTTTACTTATAGGAAGTGTCACTGTAAATTGTATTCTATTTGCATCCAAATTGTTGGCAATAATGGTTCCCTTAGAAAGCGAAACCAAATCACGGACCAAAGCCAATCCCACACCAACACCATCAGACAATTCATTGTTTTGATAAAAACGCTGAAACAACTTGGTTAAATCTTCTTTTCCAACCTGCTTGCTATTGTTTATAATGGACATGACCAACATGTCCTTCTGGTTCATGGCTTCAAAGATTATCTTACTGTTTTTTGGAGCGTATTTTATAGCATTTGAAAGCAGGTTGGAACTTACCTTTTCTATAATATCCTTATCAAACCAAACGGTTTTTAAATCATGAATGTGAAAACTGATTTCTATATTTTTTTCTTTGGCCTTATATTGAAAGGCACTTATAATTTGTTTCAATAAAACAGCTAAGTTCCCTTGAGCTACTTTAAGCTTTATTTGCCCAGAATCTATCATGGAAAGATCCAACATCTGGTTTACCAGATTGAGCAATCTATTAGCGTTTTGTTTTACTAAGGTCAGTTCTTTCTTATCGGTTTTAGATAAGTCTGATTTGGCCAATTGGTTATCTATAGGTCCTGAGATAAGTGTTAGAGGTGTACGAAATTCATGTGAAATATTGGTGTACAGTTTGGTTTTAAACTCGTCCAGTGACTTGGCTGCTTTCAATTTATTTAACGCCATATTCTGGTTAAGCTTCAAAACATAAAATGAAAAAATAATAGCAATAAAAATTAATCCGTAAGCTACATAAGCCGTAGTCTTTTTGTACCAAGGTGCATTTATGGTGAATTGCTTGGAGGCTATAGGTGTATCATCAAGAATGTTATAGGCAGCTTTTACATAAAAAGTATAATTGCCAGATTCTAAATTTGTAAAGCTCACAAAGTTGCTTTCTGCTTCGTGCCATAAACTATTTTCGTCGTTAAGTTTGTAGTAATAGTTTAATTTTTTAGGAAAGCTATAATCATTGGTCGCAAAATGTATTGTAAAATAAGATTGATTGGGATGTACATCAAAATGGTCTGTATGCTTTATATTTTGCTTATCTATTTCAAATTTTGTATCGGATTTGGAAGTTTTGGAATATAGGTCTACCTCTGTAATCACAGGTTTTGTATGAACTTCAGGAAATTTAAACCCCTTTGGAGCAATAACTTGAATGCCTTTTTCTGTACCAAAATAAAATTCATTTTTATAAAATAAACGCGATGTAAACAAGCAAGCATTGGAGACCAAACCATCTGATGCATTAAAGTTAATGAGGCGATCTTTAATGGCATCGTAAACATAAATGCCATTCCTAATGGTACTGATCCAATAAATCCCTGGAGCATTGGAATTTATGGCCATTGTTTTTTTATCAAAAAAATCATTGCCTATTTTAAAGCTTCTAAAGGTGCGACTTTCTGGATTGTAGATGTTGATACCACTATCCATACCAAACCAAATTTCGCCAGTATCAGCTTCAAAAATTTCATAGGCTGTGTTTGTATTTAAGGTGTTCTTTTTAGGTTTTTCCTTGGTGAATTGCTCATAATCAAATGGTTTTTCGTTAGAACTGACCTTAGATATTTCTGGGATTTTATAAATACCATTCCCAACAGTAATAATCCATAGATTATCGTTTTTATCTATTTTTAATTGCAATCCTTTTAGTTCATAAGGGCCATTTTCATTTTTAAAAATAAAATTCCTTAGCACTTCCCCTTTTAAATTTACCAAATGCAGTCCTTCCCAAGAACTCACCCACAAAAATTCATTTTTATCCTGAACAATGCCGTAAATTTTGAACAGATTTTTATTATTGCTAGGTATTTCATGGGTTTTAATCATACCTTGAGCATCTAATTGGTATAACTTATTTGTTAAACCAGCAGTCCAAATACCATGACTTGTTTTCACGGCCGAAAACATTCTTATGGGAATCAGGTTTTTTAATGTATTGGTCTCCTTTTCGTACTCAAACAGACCATCCCTTCCCACTATAAATAACTTTTCACCATCTGGAATTATTCGTCTGGCGTGAACGGAAATCACATGTTTAAATAAGCGCCCAGCTATGCTTTCTTTATAAAGTCCGTTATTGGTGCCTATCCATAAAATCCCTTGACGATCCACAAAAAGCGCTTGTAAAACCCCTAAAACATGGTTCAAGTCAGGTGGCATTTCTAATTTTTTAAAGGACTGGTTTAAAACATGATATTCGTACATATAGGTTTTTCCCAAAAAAAACATGGTGTGGTTTACCATATTGGAAATGCCATAAATTATTTCGGGTGTTTCCAGTAATACTGGAGATTGCCCAAGTGTATAGGTGTACAAGTCATCATTCATTTTTAATATAAAATTGGATGTTCCTGTTTGAAACATCTTAGTTATATTCTCTGCTTGATAAACAGGCTCCAATTCTTTTAAAGACTCATGATACACATAAATGGTATTGTTAAAAGCCAAAACTATTTGTCCATTACTGGTTTCGTTTATAAAAATATTGCCACCAAGATCATTGATTTTTTCAATAGGTCCAGAGATTGTTTTTCTGTAAAGTGCGTTTTCAGATTCAATCCATAACACATCCTTGGATGTAATAAACAAATCGTAAATAATCATTCCTTTTAAAGCAGTGTCTCCTTCAATAAGATCAATTTTTTCAAACTCTTCGGTATCCTGATCAAAACGTATCAATCCTTCACCTTGTGTGCCTATCCAAAAAATACCTTCACTGTCTTGAACCATGGCACGAACCCAGTTTGCCGGAAGGGATTTGTGCTTTTGTGGATTGTAATGGTATGATTTTGTATTTGTTTCAAAAAATTTATAAAGGCCATCTTGGGTTCCAATCCAAATAAAACCTTCCCTATCCTGCATAATAGAAGATATGTATTGATTATCCAATTCCCCTTCTATGGAGTTTAATCTAAGAAAATCAATGGCATTTGAAACTTTTGGTGCTTGCGAAAAGACCATCCAGGGAAACAAACAAAATAAAAGTAGCCTTAAGTATATCATTAATAATGGATTCGTTACTTAAAGTTACTAAAAATGTTTTGATAACCTTATTATAAAACTGCAGTTATTGCTTTGACCATTTTTTCAGCACGTGCTTTCACTTCTGCCTCGGTCCATGAAAGTTTAATCAAACACGAGATGTTTCTAGCTATATAATGATCTGATTGGTCAAATGTTTTTGTTTGAAGATATTTTAACCCTTCTTTAACTTCATTGGAAATTGGGTACAAAGACTTTAGTTCTTTTAAATGCTCCCACTTTCTAATATAATGCCAGTTGTTATCATAGTAGTGAAAACAGGCATCCACACCATGGTCTTTTAAAGCTGACGATGCTTTTCTTGCTGTTTCTAAATCTGGTAAAAAGAAGCTTAAAAACGAATAACTTTCTTCTCCTCCTTCTGGAACGGTTCTGAAAGTGACTTCTGGAATCTCAGACAGGGCTTCCCTTAGTAAGGTATAATTTTTCTTTTGAATGGTCACAAATTCATCCAAACGTCTTAATTGTGCCAAACCAACAGCTGCATGAAGCTCAGATATTCTAAAATTATAACCTAAAAACGGATGGGTTTCTGCACCACGATCCTTACCAACATGGTCGTGACCATGATCTGAATAATGATCGGCATGCCTATAATATGCTTCATTATTTGTTAAGACCGCACCTCCTTCTCCAGCTGTAATAATCTTTACAAAATCTAAAGACAAACAGCCTAAATCGCCAATACTGCCTAAAGGTTTTCCTTTATAAGTAGCTCCTGTTGCTTGCGAAGAATCTTCAATTAAAATAAGATTATGTTTTTTACAAATAGCTTGCAAAGCCTCTAAATTTGCCATACTTCCACACATATGAACTGGCATAACTGCTTTGGTTTTTGAAGTTATGGCAGCTTTAACTGCTTGAGGATCCATAGTTAAAGTATCATCTATATCAACCAGAACAGGAATGGCACCTAGCATCATAATGGCCTCAAAACTTGCCACAAAGGTAAAGCTTGGCATAATCACCTCATCGCCTGCTCCAATGCCTGCACTTGCCAATGCAACAGACACAGCTGCTGTACCACTGGACACCAACTGCGCATGTTTAACCTCTAATACGGTTTCCAGCTCACTTTCAAGTTCCTTGGCCTTCCAATGGCCATTACGCATGCCATCAAAGCCATAACGCATTAGAACGCCGTTTTCTAAAACATCATTTAATTCTTTACGTTCCTTATCTCCAAATAATTCAAATCCTGGCATAATATTATTTTTATATAAAATTACAATTTAATACAGAGGTTGACCTCTGTACCTACAATTTTCAATATTTAAAACATTACAGTTCTATAATACTTTCTGTAATGGATTTACGTACTTTTTTAAAATCGGCAAACATATCATCATCGGCACGATAACCAATTGGCAATAGCAACACAGATTTTAATCCTTGTTTTTTTAATCCCAATATGTCATCATAGGCATTGGAATCAAAACCTTCCATGGGACAGGAATCAATCCCTTCCAATGCGCAAACGGTAAGAAGGTTTCCCATGGCTAAATAAGCTTGATTTGTTGCCCAGGCTTCAATTTTAAATAAAGTTTTGTTTTCAAAATCGGAAATTAAAAAATCTTGAAAAGGCTTTAAAATGGATTTTGAAGTATTCCTAATGGCATGAACCCTATTGAAATACTCTGTTACAAATGCTTCATCAATATTTGTTTCAATACAAAACACCAACACATGGGAAGCTTGTGCAATTTGTTTTTGATTCATGGAATGTTGAACCAAATCTGCCTGTAACTCTTTATTATGAAGCACCACCAGTTTTATGGGTTGCAAGCCATAAGATGTGGCCGTCAAATTAAATGCTTGATATAACACTTCTAATTTTTCTTGTGAAATATATTTCGTTTTGTTAAACGATTTAGTAGCATATCGCCATTGCAGTTGATGTATAATATCCATTTTCTTTAATATAATAAGAACAACAAAAGTAATACTTGCAATTTGTTTCAACTAACGGATAATCAAAATATTCATTTTGAATAAAAAAATCTTTGGAAATTTTCAGTTTATTTATTTGAAAGAATCAAAAAAGGATTCTATATTTGCACCCGCAATTAGGGAATACCTAATGAGACACTCAAGGAGAAATGGCAGAGTGGTCGAATGCGGCAGTCTTGAAAACTGTTGAGGGTCACACCTCCGGGGGTTCGAATCCCTCTTTCTCCGCAACACTTTTAAGAAACCTCTTGATTTTCAAGGGGTTTTTTGTTTTTAGAAAAATTCTTTCCCCACGTCTTCCCCACATTAAGCTTGAAAAAGGTGTTTTTAGGTAAGTAATGAATCTTATAGATTAGGCATTCGATATTCCAAAGAAAAGTTTTATATAGTTTTATAACAAAACAAAAGTGCCTAATGAGAATGTAACAATAAAACAAGGGTTTTGGTGTAAAAGCAATATGGTAAAGCATTTTGAAACTTTAAAGGAGAAAGCAAAAGATGTAGCATAAATAACCCAACACAACCCAATGGGTTATTGGCTTTAAAAAATCACTTGGAAATATTCCTAATTCCAACGAAAAGATTTATATTTTAAGGTTCGATAAATGTTAAAATCAATCAAAGGTATTAGGTCAGAATGCCAATAAAAAAAATCAGAATTATACAGCTCATTATAGGTTTGTTGTGACGAATTAAGAGTCGTAATGGATGCAAGTCACTACAAAGATTATATGTTGGTAATGCTCTTTATAAAATGCATAAGCGACAAGTGGGCAGGGCAACTCCTTGCGCCAATCACTATTCCTAAAGGAGGATCTCTGAGTGATATGAATCCAATAGCCCTTTTCAAACATAATGAACAAGTGATTCTACACACAACTACACCCTTAAAGGTATAAATACAATATAATTACAAAATTTACACCCATTAAGGTATAATTACAAAACATTTTACTATATTGTACCCATAAAGGTATAATACAATGGAATGGGATAGAGAAAACACCATAGCCCAATTTGTAAGGGATAGACGCAAAAAAGCAAATCTAACACAAGTAGAGTTGTCAGACTTTACAGGTGTAGGCTTGCGTTTTGTACGCGAACTCGAACAGGGAAAACCAAATGTAATGACCGATAAAGTAAATCAGGTTCTATTATTTTTTGGGCACACACTAACACCAACACCTATAAGCGATGAGACAAGGAGAAATCTGGGTAAATAAAACCTTGGCTGGTATATTAACCGAGGACGATAATGGTTATCATTTCAAGTATGACAAAGCATACCTAGAAAATGAAAGCACATTAGCGGTGAGCTTGACCTTACCATTACAGGAAGAACCGTTTGGTGCCGAATACCTATTCCCTTTTTTCGATGGTTTAATTCCAGAAGGTTGGCTATTAGACATTGCACATAAAAATTGGAAAATAAATCCAAGAGACCGCATGGGCTTATTATTAACCACATGCAGAGATTGTATTGGTAATATTAGTATTATAGAGAAAGTATGAACTATTGTTTAGCATGTCATAAAAAACTAGAAGATGGTGAAATAAACTACCATCAAAACTGCCTATCAGCATTTTGGCAAGAAGACACACCTGTGCTAAAATTAGACTATGAGCTATCTCAAATCGAAGCACTCGCAAAAGAAAACGTAGCGCAGCGCATCATTGTTACAGGCGTACAACCAAAATTATCATTAGGTTTCACACAAGAAAATGCTCAAAATAGGCTAACCATTGTAGGCGCATTAAATGGCAGGTATATTTTAAAACCACCATTTCAAATGTACCCACAAATACCAGAAATTGAGGCACTATCTATGTTATTAACACAAGCTTGTGGAATAGCAACAGTACCCTTTTTATTAATACCTCTTAAGGATGGTGCTTTAGCCTATTTAACCAAACGCATAGATCGCACTGCCAATAACGAAAAATACCCAATGGAAGATGCTTGTCAATTCACAGAGCGACTCACAGAGCATAAATACCGTGGATCTTACGAGCAAATTGCAAAAGGCATTTTAACTTATGCCCAAAACCCATTACTGGATGCCGTAAAATTTTATGAGCAAGTTATTGTTTCTTTCCTGATTGGAAATAACGACATGCATTTAAAAAACTTTTCACTCATAGCAAACGACAGTAAACACTATGCATTGGCACCAGCCTATGATATGGTAGCGGTTAAATTATTAATCCCAGAAGATCAAGAAGAATTAGCGCTAAACCTCAACGGAAAAAAGCGAAAAATCAAGCGTCTAGATTTTAACGAAGCCATGGCCAAAGCACAAATCCCAGCAAAAGCGATTGAAAACCTATGGAACCGTATAGAAAAAGGCATGCAACAATGGCAAGAATTAATTGCCTGTAGTTTTTTAAATAATGAAAATAAAAGCTCTTTAGTGTCACTAATAGAAAACAGAGCGAAACAATTAGAATTAAATACTAAATTTTAATGCTAATAAATTACAAACACCATGCAAGCACAAGACCTAGTTCAAAATATCGAAACTTCAGAAAAAATCAAATCACACCTTATACAAGTACTTGAAGCCTTTCAGAACTTGGACTACCATAAGCTAAATGAGTTGTTAGATGACGAAGCCTATTACGAAGACATGAAAAAAACAGCGTTCATCTATAAGCAAATGCAAATCTTTAAAGAGCTTCGAAAAAATGGAGATACACATCTAAATCTTTCTACAAATATATGTGCTAGTTGTTTATGTAGCGAACCCGTTTTTGTGCTCACTGGTAATAAGTCTGGTCATAAATATGCCATTTATATCCAATTCACTCAAGGTGAAATAACAGATATATTCAGATGTTCAGAACATTCAGACTGGTTAAACGGCATGTTACCTTTTTAAACTTCAAAGTACTTATTTCTTATGATTCTTAAACTCACTATATTTTAAAAATATGTGAGACAAATACTATTTTATATAAAACCAATTCCATAAATTTGAAGTGAAGGCAAACTTTAATTTTTATTAAACTTAATATGCTCAAAGAACTTTTAAAATTAAAAGGAGTAAAACAAAAATGGCTCGCTAACAAAATTGGTGTTAGTGAAGTAACTGTAAGCAATTGGGTAAAAGAAAAGTCAATCCCTAGCGATAAAAATTATCAAAAAATTAGTAAAACTTTAAACATTCCTCTAAAAGACCTAATGAATTAATGGTGGTGGAAAAAAAATACAAATTCTCTTTTACTGCAGCGTCTTTAAGAACTAAAGACCTTGTTACGGTCGCATTACGGAAATCCTCAAAAAACTCTGATGATCTTGAGTTAGTTTTAGGTAATGGAAAATCTGCAACTGGTAAACGGTTATTATTAGAACTAAACAATTGGATAGGTACATTAACTAAACATCAAATAAATGTACTACAAAATGGCAGTTTTAAATCACAAAACGAAATAGCATTTTTAGCAGTTTGCAAATATTTTGACTTTATACGTGATTTCGTTATTGAAGTCATCAGAGAAAAATATATGGTTTTTGATTATGAATTAACAGATGGTGACTACCTTTCCTTTTTTAGAAGAAAAACAGAGTTTCATCCAGAGATGGAAAGTCTTACCGAGATAACACAAAAGAAAATTAAACAAGTTACTTTTAAAATGTTGGAACAAGCAGGTATTATAAATAATGTGAAGTCCAGAATCATTCAGCCTCAATTATTAGAATCGGACACCCTAAAGGTAATAATAGAAGATAATCCAGAATTATTAAAAGTGTTTCTGTATTCAGATATAGACATACAAAGATTACAAGAAGCCTATGAATAGCTTAAACAAAAAATTCGAACATTTATATAGTGTTATTTCATCCTCTAATTTTCTAAATAAGGAATCTTTAGGTGGCGAAATACCTTTCTTTATTGCAGCTTACGAGGCTGAACAAGAATTGGACTGCAGAGAAGAAATAAAACTATTAAAAAGAAAACTCGAAAATTCGGGTATAGAAATATTAGAATTAAACTTATATGACCTTACATGCGAAATCCTTGAAGCAAAAGGCGGTATGGAGCGCATGTTTAAAATTGAAAAAGCAAAAAGTAAAGACAAGTTTTTAAGAGCCTTACAATCGTCTTTAAACATCCATCAAGTATTAATGCCTTTAATTAAAGAGAAAATCGATGCGAGTAATGCCAAAGTATATTTCTTAACTGGTATTGGCTTGGTGTTTCCTTTTATACGGTCTCACAACGTATTAAACAATTTACAGAATATAGCAAAAGAAGCTCCAACAGTGGCCTTTTTTCCTGGAGAATATAATGGCCATTCGTTAAATCTATTTGGCAAACTAAAAGACGACAATTACTACAGAGCATTTAATATTTTTAAAATAGAAGCAAAAATATGATCAAAGATTTTTTTGAGAAGGACATAAATAGACCTATCGAAACGGTTATCAAAGCAGATGATCGAGACCATATAGCAACAGAAGTTACCGAATACGTTATTACGGACGAAATTGCTAAAAAAATAAGAGATTTTTTTCAAGCCTACAATGATTATGCTGGTGCCAATGGGGTTTGGATTTCTGGTTTCTTCGGTAGTGGTAAATCTCATTTATTAAAAATGATTTCCTATGTACTAGAAAACAAACAATACGATGGATATCATTCTGGTGAATTATTCGCAGAAAAGGTAGATGACGATGCCATGTTAAAAGCCGATATTTTAAACGCAACACGCATTCCGTCAGAGTCTGTACTATTCAACATAGATCAACAAGCACAAATTACCAGTAAAGAAGATGCTAATGCCATTCTTGCTGTATTTTATAAAGTATTCTATGATCATTTAGGCTATTACGGATTTCAACCGCATGTAGCAGAGTTTGAAATGTGGTTAGATAGCAAAGGTAAATACGAAGCCTTTAAAACAGAGTATGAAAAAGTAAACGGTATTACTTGGGAAGTAGATCGATTAGAATATTTTGTTGTTGAGGTGAAAGATATTTTGGCAACAATTTTTAATGAAAGTCCTGATAAATATGAAAATATCCTTGATGAATTAGAAGACAGGAACAAACAGTCTATTGAAGATTTTTGTAATCGTGTAAAAAGCTACATTGACACGAAACCCAAAGGCTTCCGTTTAAATTTCTTTGTAGATGAAGTTGGCCAGTATATAAGTGACAACACAAAGCTCATGCTAAACTTGCAAACCATCGCAGAAACTTTAGCGACTAAAACCAAAGGAAACTCTTGGATTTTAGTGACCTCTCAAGAAGACATGGAAACCGTTGTTGGTGATATGAACAAAAGTCAACAAAACGACTTTTCTCGTATTCAGGCACGTTTTAAAATAAAAATACCATTAACCTCTGCCAATGTTGATGAGGTCATTGAAAAACGATTGCTTCATAAAAAAGATACCTATCAAAAGCAATTGGAAAAAGCCCATAAAACCAATGCGGCTCATTTACAATCGCTCTTATCTTTTTCTGAAGCTGGTGTGCAGTTTAAAGGCTTTAAAAGCGATAAAGATTTCGCAAATAAATTTCCTTTTGCACCGTATCAGTTCGATTTGTTTCAACAATGTCGTATTGCCTTATCAAACCACAACGCTTTTCAAGGAAAACATGCTTCCGTGGGAGAACGCTCTATGCTTGGTGTGTTTCAGCAAGTCATTCAAGCCATAGAAAAGAGAGATAAAAACGCTTTAGTAAGTTTCGACTTAATGTTTCAAGGGATTCGTAATGAATTACGTGGCGACATTCAGCAATCACTACAATTGGGTGAGCGCCAACTAAATGATCCTTTTGAAATCAAAGTGTTAAAAACACTCTTTTTAGTAAAATACTTCAACAGCTTTAAAACCACCAAACGCAATATTTCGGTGTTATTGATAGATGATATCAATGTCGATTTAAAAGCACACGAAGAAAAAATAGAAAAGGCGTTAACGGTTTTAGAAAATCAAAGTTATGTACAACGCAATGGCGACATCTACGAGTTTTTAACCGATGATGAAAAGGATATTGAAGAAGAAATTAAAAATACTGACATTGATGATCAGGCAGTAACCACCTTATTAAAGGAAATTCTGTTTGATGAGATTATCAAAGACAATCGTATCACCTACCTAGACAACAAGCAAGCCTACGATTTTACCAGTAAAATAAACGGAACCGTATTAGGTCGCGAAAAAGAACTGGAAATTGAAATCATTACAGACGATTTCGAAAACAACGAAACCTATATCCAATCGCAAACTATGGGTAGTACTGCCATGAAGTTGTTATTGTCTCCCAACCCAACCTTTATGCGAGATATACGCATGTACATAAAAACGGCAAAGTACGAAAGGCAAAATCGTGGCAACAGTACCAGTCCTCAAGTAGCTCGTATTTTACAGGAAAAATCCATTCAAAACGTCACACGTAAAAAGAATTTAATCACATTGGCCAACAAAGCATTGGCAGAATCTAATGCTTTTGTAAATGGCAGTAAATTGGAAGCATCCTCAACTGCCGATGGTAAAACCAAAGTCATTAACGTCTTTCAAAATTTAGTGGCTGCCGTATATCCTAATTTACGCATGCTTAAAGGTGTGGCGTTTACAGAGGACACTATTAAAACAACCATACATACCAAACAAGACGATTTATTTGCTGGTGACGATGCCACTATGTCCGAAGCAGAAACAGAAATTTTAAGCCTAATCAACAGGCGTAAAAAACAAAGCGACCGTACATCCTTAAACGATGTAAAAAATGAGTTTATTAAAAAACCGTATGGTTGGTATCCTAATGCAGTGTGGACCACCATTGCAAAATTGTATAAACGTGGTAAAATAGAATTAACGCAAAATGCCAATTTATTAGAAAATGATGAGGTGTTAAATGTCCTATTAAACAGCTCAAACCATGGCAATACTTTACTAGAACCGCAAGCAACTTTTAATGATGCGACTGTAAAAAAACTAAAAGACATCTATAAAGATGCGTTTGATGAAAGCTGCGCCTTTCGTGAAGCCAAAGATGTTGCGACTGCTTTTAAAGAAAAAATAAAGGACATGTCTATACAAGTTAATCAGCTATTGGCTAGTAAACGAGACTATCCATTTTTAAGCAGTTTAGAACCCTTTGCAGACCAGTTAACAAAATGGTCAAAAAAAGAATACGCCTATTTCTTAATCAATACCAACGATTTTGAAGATGCTTTACTAGATACTAAAGAAGATTTGCTAGATCCTATCAAGCGATTTATGAATGGTGAGCAGCGTAATATTTACGACCAGGTTAAAAAATTACTCGATGGTAATACAGCTAATTTCGATTACATTCAAGGTGATGAACTAGAAGTTCTTAAAACCTTACTCGCAAGTAACACGCCCTACAAAGGCAATGGCGTACAGTTAGCTAAAGCAGCCAAAGACCAATTAGCAACTAAAGTTTTAACACTTATTGAAGAAGAAAAGGAAAAGGCTACTAAAAAGGCAGAAGACTTAATTGCAGATATCACCGCACGTAAAGAATACAAGGCGTTAGAGGCAACACAACAACAGCAAACCATTACAGGTATAGAGCAACGTAAAAAAGCCTTAAAAGACGAGCGCTTTATTGCTAACATCCGCCAAAGTTACAATCAGTTATCCGAGTTGCATACAGCCGCCTTAAACCTCATGGCGACTTATTTAGCGAAACCGCAAGAAGATGGTAAAGCAGCAGAACCTACTACAAAATACATTCGCAGGTCTAATGTGCATATCGATTTTGATAAAAAAGAACTGCACACCGAAGCCGATGTGTTAGAATATATAGAAGCAATTAAAGAAGCTTACTTAAAACGTATTAACGAAAATATTAGAATTACGCTCTAACAATCAGCAAATGACTAAAGACCAACTCATAGAAAAATTGACCGACCTAGAATGGGAAGATTTTGAGGTAAAAGCCGCTAAAGGCGAATTACCCAAAGATACTTGGGAAACCGTATCGGCATTTTCCAATACCTCTGGCGGTTGGTTGGTTTTTGGGGTAAAACAAAACGGTAAACAATTTGAAGTTCAGGGCTTAAGTAATCCAGAAAAAATTGAACAGGATTTTTTGAATGCCATCCGTTCTGGCAAATTCAATGTTTTCGTTACTACTAAACAAGCAAAGTATGCTATAAACGGTAACACTTTACTGGCTTTTTATGTACCTGCATCAAAAAACAAACCCGTTTATTATAATAGTTTACAGAATACTTTTATACGTCGTGGCAGTTCAGACCAACGTGCTACTAAAGAAGAAATAGATGCGATGTTTAGAGACCAAACCTTTGGTACAAAAACATCAGAAGCAGCACCTAATACGTCTGTATCAGATATACATACTACATCCTTAAAGCAGTACCGGGATTATATGGCACGTTTTAACCCAGATGTAAGTTACAACCGTTTTGATGATGATGAATTTTTGTCCAAATTACGAATTCTAGAAAACGGACAATTAACTTATGCCGGCTTATTGTTTTTAGGTAAACGCGAGATTATAGAAAAACATTTTGCCGATTTCAGAATCGATTTACTAGAAATACCGGGAACATCCATTACCAATGCCACAACCAATTACACGTTTCGTTTAGACGAACACGAAAACTTATGGGATTATTACTTTGCCTGTTTTCAGCGTTTAAAACAAAAAGTGGACGTATCATTTCAAATTACCGAACAAGGTTTTGCTCAAGAGTTGTCGCCAGGTTTAAAAGCCATTCGCGAAGCTTTGGTAAATATGTTGATGCATGCCGATTATTTTGCACCCTCATATGCGCGCATCCGTATGTTTACCAACCATATAGAATTTTACAATCCGGGTGGGTTGCCTAAACCTTTAGAAGAATTAAAAGCAAAAGACTTGTCCTTACCCAGAAATCCTTTGCTATCTAAATTGTTCCGTATGGTACGATTGGCAGAAAACGCAGGTTTTGGTTTCGATAAAATTGAAACAAACTGGAACGCGTACAACCAAACTTTACCCGAGTACGATATAAGCTTTGATGCTACCATTTTAAAACTAAACACCCAAGAGCAACAAGATTTCGGAGAAGCTTCGGAGAGATTTCAAAAAAACTTCGGAGAAACTTCGGGGAAACTTCGGACAGCACTTAAAAAGCAGCCAGTAAATATAGATGTTGTTATCAATTTGGTGGAACAAAACAATGAAGACGTTATGCTATTTATTTCGAAAACCTTCGGAAAGCCTTTGGGAACTGTTCGGGAACAGTTTGGGGACAGTTTGGGAACAGTTAGAGAACAGTTTGGGAATAATACATTTATTATGCTATTATTGGTTATTTTTAATAAAGACATCACCACTAAAGAAGCCGCTAAAATTATAGGTGTTAGTGAGAGCACTGTAAAAAGAATTATTAAAAAATTAAAAAATAAAAACATTATAAGACGTGAAGGTTCAAAAAAAGATGGTAAATGGGTTATAGGAGCGTATTTAAACGAAAGATGAACCAATAATGAACCAATAAATGAACCAATAAAAAAAGCATAATTCATTGTAAATCAGTATCTATTAAAGGTTTTATGGCTAGCGAAAATTGTTGTTGAACCAATAAATGAACTAATAAATGAACCAATAATTAAGACACTGCAACTAGTGACTAGCCACTAGCCACTAGTTGCTAACCACTAAAAACTAAATAAAACATGAAAAACTTCAAAAATCTCGACATTTGGCAACGAAGCATGACAATGGTAAAGTCTGTTTATGTGCTAACCGATACATTTCCAAAAACAGAGGTTTATGGGTTAACATCACAAATACGAAGAGCAATGATATCCATTCCTTCTAATATTGCAGAAGGTTGCGGTAAAAATTCAACACCAGATTTAGCACGCTTTTTAGATATGGCATTAGGGTCGGCTTTCGAGCTAGAAACACAATTAATAGTATCTGAAAATTTAGGGTTCGCTAATTCAAAAGACATACAGCCACTTTTGGAAGAACTAACCCAAATTCAAAAAATGATCAACAAATACAATCAAGCACTGAGAACTAGCCGCTAATTACTAGCCACTAGCCACTAGCAACTAGCAACTAGCAACTAACAACTAAAATATGAACACCAACAACCTAAAACGCTTCGCACAAGCAGCACGCTTAAAACTACTGGACCAAATTGGCGCAAAGTTAGAAAAGGTACTCACTACCGACTCGGCAGAGTTACGCGAAAAAGCCAACCAAATAAAACAGTTGCAAGAAGCCATTAATAAAAGCAATAAGCAACAGGTGATTGATACGGTTGCCTATACCTGGTTCAACCGTTTAGTAGCCTTACGGTTTATGGATGTAAACGGTTACGAACCCATAGGCATAAAAGTCGTATCGCCAGCCAGTAATGCTACCTTACCAGAGTTATTACAAGAAGCTAAAGCGGGTAACATACCGCAAGAGTTACCTGTAAACCACCAACGCATTTACCAAATATTAGATGGTACCATACCTAGTGCCAATGCCCAAAACGAAGCCTACAGAGAGTTGTTAGTTGGGTCTTGCAATCATTTGCACACCGTATTTCCGTTTTTGTTTGAACGTATTAACGATTACTCGGAGCTGCTCTTACCAGACGACCTTATCTCTAGCTTTTCTATTATAGAAGACATAAAACAAGGCATGCTGCCAGAAGACTGCCAAGAAGTAGAAATTTTAGGTTGGTTGTACCAGTTTTATATTTCGGCGTTAAATGAAAAATTGATTAGTTCTAAAAAGAAATACGCCAAAAACGAACTAGCACCAGCATCACAATTATTTACACCAAAATGGATTGTGCAGTATATGGTTGATAATACTTTAGGGCAAATTTGGTCAGAAATTCGTCCAGATTCTAAAGTCATGGAATCGTTGGAGTTTTACATTAAACCAACCTATACCGATAAATTACACAAACGCGAACCTAAAAGTATTGAAGACATCAAATTCTTTGAACCTTGTGTGGGTTCTGGACACATTTTGTCGTATGCGTTTGATGTGTTTTACAAAATCTACGAAGAAGAAGGTTACAATCCTTCTGAAATCCCAACACTCATTATCACTAAAAATTTATATGGTGTAGATATAGACCAACGTGCAGCGCAAATAGCATCCTTTGTGTTGTTAATGAAAGGTCGCCAAAAACAACGTCGTTTTTTACGTACCGTTGCAAAAGAACATATAGAACCCAATATTTCCTACTACCAAGACTTTGAGTTCGATAACAAATTTAAAAATGCCACAGCGTTAGGCTCGTTAATTCGAGTAGACCCTAAAGAGGTTGCTGATTTTAAAATAGAGAACAACTCACTATTTGCCGAACGCCAAAAAGAAGTATTTAAACTCTATAAATTATTAGGGCAACGCTACGATTGTGTAGTAACCAACCCACCATACATAAGTTCGTCGCGTATGGAAGGTAGTTTAAAACAATTTGTTGAAGCCAATTATCCTGAAACAAAATACGACCTTTTTGCAACCTTTATATTACGTTGTTTAGAGTTGTGCGATGGTGATGGTTTGACTGGATATATGACGCCTTTTGTTTGGATGTTTATAGAAAGTTATGAAAAGATTAGAAAAATAATATTAAAAAGGCATCAAATAAATAATTTGGTACAATTAGAATATTCTGGTTTTGATGGTGCCACCGTACCTATTTGTACTTTTACAATTAAAAATAAGCCAGATAATTATTTAAATGGTAATTATATCAAATTATCAAAATTTCGTGGTTCAAAACAACAAGGACCTAAAACATTAGAAGCAATTCGAAATAGAGATTGTGGTTGGTTCTATTCCTTTAAACAATCTGATTTTAATAAAATACCTAGTACAAGTTTAGGTTACTGGCTAACTAATAAAATTATTGATTCGTTCACTAAAGAAAAGATAGAAGAAAAGTTTATTGCTAAAGCTGGTATAGTATCAGGTAATGATGCTGCACTACTTAAATTATGGTATGAAATTAAGTTTAAGAATATTTCATTTAATGAAGAGAAATATAAGAGAGATTCATTAGTTAGATGGGTTCCAATAAATAAAGGTGGTTCGTATCGGAAATATTATGGAAATAATGAGTATATTATAAATATTTGGGATTTATGGACAGAAGGGAAAACCACGAAATCAGTAAGGCGTGGTTCAAAAGATTACTATTTTAAAGAAGGAGTTACTTGGACAATGGTAACGAGTAGTAGAGCTTCATTTAGATATACTATATCAAAGGTTTTTAATGTTGCAGCGCCTTCTATATTTTCAGATCATCAACAAGATATCTTTTATGTACTTGGATTTTTAAATTCAAAAGTTGTAGAAATTATTCTACCAGCACTTAACCCTACATTGAACATTTTAACAGGAGATATATTATCCTTACCTAACCTTATTACTCAATTTAAAGATGAGATAAATATTAAAGTTAAATCTCAAATTAACATTTCAAAATTTGATTGGGATTCAAGAGAAACGGCTTGGAATTTCCAACAAAACGAGCTCATTCGCATCAAAGGTCAAGACACCTCGACTTCGCTCGGTACAGGCCTAGAAGAAGCCTATGATAGCTATTGCCACTACTGGCAAAACAAGTTTATGGAGCTACATAAAAACGAAGAAGCACTCAATAAACAATTTATAGACATTTACGGCTTACAAGACGAGCTTAAACCAGACGTGCCGTTAGAAGACATTACCATTTTAAAAGAAGAAACCAGCATCGTCAATAACCAATTGGTGTTTAATGCCAAAGAGGTGTTGCAACAATTTGTAAGTTATGCGGTAGGTTGTATGTTTGGGCGTTACAGCCTAGACCAACCTGGTCTCATCCTCGCCAACCAAGGTGAAACCCTAGAAGACTACCTTAATAAACTAGCAACTAGCAACCAGCAACTAGCCACTAGTTTTATGCCCGACGACGACAACATCATCCCCATCCTAGACAACGAATGGTTTGAAGACGACATTGTAGGTCGTTTTTACGAGTTTTTAAAAGTCACTTTTGGCAAAGCCAACTTCGAGAAAAACCTAGCGTTTGTGGAGGAATGTTTGGGTAAAGACATCCGTAAATACTTCCTTAAAGATTTTTACAATGACCATTGGAAGCGTTATAAAAAACGCCCAATTTACTGGATGTTCTCATCGCCATCTGGTGCGTTTAACGTGCTTATTTATATGCACCGTTACACACCAGACACGCTTAACCAAATACTAAACGGCTACCTAAAAGACTACCGTGAAAAACTAACTGCAGAGTTAGACCGACAAGCGCATATTAAAAATGTAGGTACCGCCAGAGAGCAAACCCTAGCCGCCAAAGAAGAAGACCGCATACACAAAGTATTGCTAGAATTACAAGAATACGAACGCGAACTTTACAAAATGGCAACAGACCGCATCAGCATCGATTTAGATGATGGTGTGTTGGTAAACTACAACAAGTTTGGAAACCTCATTAAAGAAGTTAGCGGTTTGAATGATAAAAAAACCAAAGACAAAGTGAGAAAATTTGATTGGATAGATGTAACGGAAATAAGGTAAGTACATAAATTAAGCATAATGAATTATATAAAACCAGAAATAATAAGCCTTAAAAATAGCAAAGAGTTTAACGAAAAGTGGCTACAAGCTAAAATAGAAGAAGATCCGAGTATATTGGGATTAGGTGAACTGGAATTTAGGGATACCGAAAAGATTATGGTTGGTGGTGGCCGATTAGATACCATTCTTTACGACCCAGAGGATAAAAAACGGTATGAAGTAGAGATTCAATTAGGTAAAACAGATGAATCTCATATTATTAGAACCATTGAATATTGGGATTTAGAGCGCAAAAAAAACCCACAATACAATCATTGTGCAGTTATTATTGCGGAAGACATAACTAGTAGGTTTTTAAATGTAATTTCTCTTTTTAACGGATTTATCCCATTAATTGCTATCCAAGTAAAAGCGTTAAAAGTTGGCGAAAACATGTCGCTTTTCTTTACTAAAGTGCTGGATGAGGTGAAATTTGAATTATTAGATGAAGATACTATAATAGAACCAACAGATAAAGCCTATTGGGAAAATAGAGCGTCTGCAAATTCTGTAAAATTAACAGAGAAAATTTTAAGTGAATTAGGAGAAATAACAAGTGATTATAAATTAAAATATAATAAACATTATATAGGTTTAGAAAAAGATAATATAGCGAATAATTTTATTTCGTTTATTCCACGTAAATCTGTAGTGATTGCAAATATTAAATTGGAAAAAGTCGAAGAAATTGATGAATTACTTGAAAGCTCTGATTTTGATACCTTACCTTATGATAAACAATGGAAAAATTATAGGTTAAGGCTAAATGCCAAAGATGTAAAAACCAATATGGAACTTATTAAGGATTTAGTATCGCGTGCAAAAGACGAGTATAATAGTTAAGTATTAAATTCATGGATCAATTAGATATATTTTCAAAAGAACCAAGCTATGGCGAACCCGTAAAAATAAACAATGGGGAATACATTTATATTCCTAATTTTTATAACAAAGCCACAGCAGATACCTATTTAAAGCGCTTAATAAGTGATATTAAATGGAAACAAGAATCCATGAAAATGTACGGTAAGGAAATTCCTTTTCCACGCTTAACAGCATGGTATGGTGATAATGATAAACCTTATAGTTTTTCGGGCATTACATTACAACCACATCCTTGGAGTCCAGGTTTAGCTAAAATAAAAGCAGATATAGAACCTAAAGCTGGTGTTGTATTTAATAGTGTGTTATTAAATCGTTATCGCGATGGCAACGATTCCATTTCTTGGCATACAGATGCTGAAAAGGAATTGGGCGAAAACCCGGTAATTGCATCGGTTAATTTTGGTGCAGAACGCAAGTTTCAATTAAAACATAAAGACACCAACGAGCGTATAGATATTTTGTTAAAACACGGTAGTTTACTTATTATGCAAGGCGAATTGCAGCATTTCTGGAAACACCAGATACCAAAAAGCAAAACCATAACACAAGAGCGTGTTAATTTAACCTTTAGAGTGATAAAATAATGTGGAAAAAAGTAGACATACAAAATGATGATGGCGATGTAGTGAGTGCGCAAGCACCAGTCATTATTTCGGCAAGTCGCTCTACCGATATTCCAACCTTTTATGCCGATTGGTTTGTAGAGCGTTGGAAAAAAGGCTACGTAAAATGGATGAATCCGTTTAATGGTGTGCCTTCGTATGTCGCTTTTAAAAATACCAGATGCGTCGTGTTTTGGACAAAAAATCCAAAACCTATGATGAAACATTTAGATTTTTTAGAGAAAGAAGTGAAAAATTATTATTTTCAATTTTCTTTAAATGATTATGATAAAGAAGGTTTTGAAGGCAAAGTACCAAGGTTAGAAAGTAGAATAAAAACCTTTAAAGCACTTTCAGAACGTATTGGAAAAGAACGTGTGGTTTGGCGCTTCGACCCACTAATATTAACCCACCATATTACCGTGGATGAATTATTGAGCAGGGTAAAAAATATTGGCGATCAGCTAAAAGACCACACCAGAAAATTAGTATTCAGTTTTGCAGATATTGCTATTTACAAAAAAGTAGCCAATAACCTGAATAAAGAAAATATCAATCATATAGAGTTTACAGAAGCAACCATGCATCAATTTGCTAAAGGCCTTCAAGAATTAAACAAAAACTGGAATCTAGAAATAGCTACCTGTGCCGAAAAAATACCATTAGAGCAATATGGCGTAAAACACAATAAATGTGTTGACGATGACTTGATGATTGAACTGTTTAGCGACGATGTGGTATTAATGGACTTTTTAGGGGTAAAATTTGAAGAAGCAACCTTGTTTGAACCTTCAAATAAAGTGCAAAAAACAAAAGTGCTTAAAGACAAAGGGCAACGCGAAGCTTGTGGTTGTATTATGAGTAAAGATATTGGACAATACAATACCTGTCCGCATGAGTGTGTGTATTGCTACGCAAATACCTCTAAAGAATTAGCGTTAAAAAATTATAAAAAACATAAAGAAAACCAATTTGCAGATACCATAGTTGGTATTTAAAGTATTAAAATAAATTTAGTTATGGGATATCATTTTCAACTTCCAGTAATAACAGACCTTACCATTGATCAACAAGCGGTTTTAAACGAGCCCAATGCTATTGCCGTTTCTGGTGGTCCTGGGACTGGTAAAAGTGTTGTAGGCTTATGGAGACACATACGTAATTACGATACAGGCAAATGTAAAAGCTTACTGTTAACCTACACCAAATCTTTAGAACGCTTTCTTGCTGAAACTTGCAGGACTAAAAATGTTTTAGCCTCAAATAATGTTAACAGAACGTATTGGTGGAGACATCATTTGGCTAAACCTGGCTATGATGAAATCATAGTAGATGAAGCGCAAGATGTATCTTTAGATACGTATGATTTTTTAAAAAGATATGCTTCTGCTGTTTCGTATACTACAGATGATAACCAAATCTTATATCCTGAAAATTGTAGCTATTCCAGAGACTTACAAAATAAATTTAGAAATCGAAGTTTTACATTAAGTACCAATTTTAGAAATACAAGACAAATTACACGGTTTGTACGTAGTATTCAACCCGATAAAGTAATTCAAGATGGTTTATCTAATGGTCCAGTACCACAATTAATACATCTTGGTAATGATAAAGGCAAACAATTAAACGCCATATTAGAAATAATATCAACCTATTCAGATCCTTCACACAATATTGCCATTTTAGATCCTTTTACTACAAATGTTATTAACTTTTATAATGAATTAACTGCAAAAGGTATTCGATGTACAAAATTCGTAAATGAGCAAGAACAGTTACATAGTATTGAACGTGTGCATGTGACAACATTTAAATCTTGTAAGGGATTAGAATTTAACACGGTTATAGTACCAAACATGCATAGTTATAATTTTTGGTTACAACAACACGGACATTTAATATCCGAAAAAGATATTTACGTGGTGTTAACACGTTCAAAAAACAATGTATTTCTTATGAATAATAGTCATCCCTATTACCAAGATGAAAACCTTGAGTTTTTAGAAATGGCAATTAATAGAGGAACCATTGAAGTAGAAACATTTTAAATAGAAAGGTATGAAATCAAAATCTTTTTTTATTCATCTTAATGCAAATACTTTAGCACACTATTGGGTTCGTGGTATTATTTGTCCCGCAAAGTTTATGCAAAATAGGGAGTCCGACATTCAAAACATATATGATTCTTATGTATTGCTTTCTGATAAAAAATGGAATACAAATTCAGATTGTTCTATTGAAATTGTTTTAAACGAACAAGAAATTGCAAAACTGCAACAAATTCAAAACAATTATTTTTTAAGCTTGGATTGTTACCCGATTTCTAGAACGCAAAAAATAATATTTAATAACAAAGAAAAAGGAGAAACAGTTATTTGGAACATTAACAGTGGAGCTGCATTTATTCCTAAATGGGCGATATATTATGAAGATAAAATCGATAATGAAACTATTGAATTAACTGAAAAAATTGAAGTAAAGGAAGATAATAATAAAGATATAGAGAAGTCTATAAAAAGTTTTAATCGTCTAATGGGTGGTTTTGCTTTTATGAGAGTAAGTTTATTAAGTGATTTAGATCTTGATGTACCAGAAAATTACTTATCTGCAATTTCTTTTTTTAATAAAAAGATTGAAAAGGATTTACTAGCTCAAAACATAGATGTCAACGAAAAATACCATAATATTTTTACCCAAGATTATCATGCGTTTCAATATCTAGCAAAAGATATCACATTAGATATGGTAACACAAATAGCAAAAAAAGAAAAAGTAAAACTTCAAAAAAAATTCAATACAATCCTCTTTAATGATTTAAATCCAAATACATTAACATATAAATTAGGCATTTTAGCGACTTATGGTAAAGGTAAAGTAAAAAGCGATCATGATATTGTATCCGGTTTGTTTTCTGAATTAAAACAAGAATATGTAGAAGAACTAGCGTTGGTTTACGGATTATCAAATGGCTATAAAGCTTTAAGAAATAAATATGAAAGTAAAAAAGGTGAAATTGATGTGAAGTTTAATTTAAATAGTGCTTTGCAAGTTTACACTATTGAATCCCTTTTTCAATACGCATTTAATGACAAAGTCAAAAGTGATACTTTCAATTATCTAGATTTAAGTATAATTAATGAAATTAAAAATCAAAAAAAGGAAGGCTTTCTGTATGCCAATATACTGGGTAATTATTATGCTTTCGCTAAACCAGTAAAAGAAAAAATTAACATTCAGTCTTTAATACGAGAACTTCAAAATGTTATTGTTGATTGGTTTAAAAAAAAAGAATTAAATATTGAAGAATCAAAAGTAACTGAAAGCGCAAAAAATTTAATTAAGTCAACAATTGATGTAAATCAAGAGAACACAGAAAGCTCACCAACAATGGGGCAAAACCCTCAACCTGTTACCCAAGAAAATAAAACAGATTTAATTTCTACTGATAATGAGGAGGATAAAAAATTAGAATCAAAGGGTGTTTTTAAAGAAGATGAGCCTGTAGAAATTTTGTTATTTGATAATTCTCAAGAATTAAGTGATGAAATTCATGACTCAATTCAACTTAATAAATTATCAGTAAAAGAGCTCAAAGAATTATGTAAAAAATCTGGTTATAAAGGTTATTCTAAAATGAATAAAAAAGAGCTACTAGAATTTATTTTAGATAACCAAAATCAATAGTATGAGCTTTGTTCAGTTCTATAGTAGTGCTTTGGAAAGCACTTCAAAGTTACAAGAATTTATAAACTCTAGATTTGATGAAATTTATGATTATTATATACTTTCTAATCACGAATCCCTTGTAAATGATAGAAATAATTTCAGGTCATTAGCTTTACACTCTCAAAAAGTAGCATTGCTAAATTTTTCTGAATCTAAAAATGAAGCATATCTTAATTTAATACTAAATACTGCGGTTAGATTAAATGAACCTTTTGTTTTTGAACACTTTTTACGAATTCTGGATAATGAAAATTTAGAACAATCAAAAGTTATTAAGGCATCATCCATTTTTATGAATTCAAGAGATGGATCTGAATTTATTTTAAAATACCCAATTATACTTGACTTATTAGAAGAAGCATATTTAACAGAGTCTGATAACAGAAAAGAACCTATTACAATTTTAGTTAACTATTTTGCAACGGCTCTATTGCATTTTTCTGAATTCAACGAATCTTTAATTAATCAAATTAAAAGTTTATTAAAAACCAGTTATAATAACGAAACACACTCATTTTTAGAGGATAAAATATTAGAAAGTGTTTTAAATGTTTCAACCGATTTCAATAATAATCCTTACGATAAAATTAAATCGATTTTAGATGATTATTTAGAGAGAAGTCAGAAGCCGTTAAAATACCTCAAAGGGTTACTAATTGAAAGTGGGACGCAATATGCTAATATCATAAATTCTAAATATCATTCAATGAATGATATTTTCCAGCTAAATCGAAATTTATATTACAGATTAAGTAATACAAGTAAAATTTTTAATTCGTTAGGAAGGGGAACTAATATTTTAGAGGAAGAAGAACAACTTACTGTATACATGTCCCAACTTGGCCCAATGCATATAAAAAAATTGGAAGATGCTTTTAGTTGCCTTCCTAGTGATTTAAATAACATCTCATTATACGACTGGGGTTGTGGTCAAGCACCAGCTTCTAAAATGTTTTTAGAAAGATATATGGATGCTGTAGATTCCGTAACGCTTATTGAGCCTTCATTGCTTGCATTAAAACGTGCAGCATTACATATTGAAAACGATATAGATAATATAATTACAATTAACAAAAAGTTTGATGATTTAGATGCAAATGATTTTTTAGAAAATGGAAACAACATTGCAAAAGTGCATATTTTTTCTAACGTTATAGATATGGAACTTTTTAAGTTAAGTGAATTAATAGATTTAATTACAAAATCGTTTAAAGGAATTAATTATTTTATTGTTGTTAGTCCTTGTATTAATATCACCAGGACACAACGGATAGAAACTTTTGTTGAAAATATGTTACAAATTGGGTTAAATATAGAATTATTGCTTTCTCAAACAAAAAATGCAGGCGAATGGATTAGAACCTGGTCAAAAGTAATACGTGTTTTTAAAATTGAACTTTAAAAAAATGAGCCAAAAAATACAAGAAGCATTAGAACATAAATTTAAATCGCACGATGTCATATTTTGGTATGATGAGAACAGTGAACTCAAAGAGGATTTTGAAAATTTAGTATTTGATACTATTGAAAAAGTACATGTAAACGGCAACGAATTT
Organism: uncultured Xanthomarina sp.; assembly: GCF_963971605.1. NCBI lineage: Bacteria > Pseudomonadati > Bacteroidota > Flavobacteriia > Flavobacteriales > Flavobacteriaceae > Xanthomarina > uncultured Xanthomarina sp. Next base: position 13,823 of record NZ_CAXATZ010000009.1, on the reverse strand, counting down.
GAAGTAAAACACAGCGTAACAACCAAAAAGGCTGAAGAAAAATACTTACTCTATTTTAATACCAAAAAACCAAAAAACAACGAAAACTGGTTGTTGGATTTAGAGTTGGCATATCACCAATTCCACACCGATCAAGAAGCCATTATATTACAAGAATTAGGGTTAGACTTTAATTTCAAAGCATTAGTAGCGAAGCATCTATTATTCTTTAAATCTAAAGAGCGTTTAGACAATTTAAAAAGCTTATTAGGTGATGGTGATAGCCATAATGATATTCGTTATAAAATGTTGGCAGTAGTCTTTAACACGGAACACGTTAACTTAAATACCTTTATTCATGCACATGGAACCGCATTTGCCAATGGCAACGAAAAAATGGATCGTGATCTGGAGCGTTACAATTTAGTGGATTTCTATTGGAATGAAATTCATGATAAGTTTAAATACCAAAATAAAGCCCCCAAAATATATGATTTCTTAATTGAAGCCTTTAGCAATAGTGTCATTACAACGGAAACATCTAAATTATCAAAAGAGTCTAAATTGTTACTGTCGCTTTGGAAAGACACCATCACCTATAGAACTGGTTTCAATACCATTTCAGAAAAAATTGCTGTAGATTTAAACATAGAAGGCAGTTTAAACGCCATAAATCTTGAAACAATTTTAGAGGAAGATCTGTTTAAATTAATAGATAAAAAAGTAATCTATGAATTGGTAAATAGATTAATTAATGAAAATATATCACATGATTTTATTCAAAATAGTATCAAATCTAGAGAAAATAAATTTTGGTACACAGAATTTGAATCCTATTATCAATGCATTGCATTTGCATCACAATTACAACATAAAATAAAAACGTCAAAAAGCAGTTTTAAATCGATTGTTAATGGCCTGCAAGACTATACCAACACCCATTATGAAATAGACTATTTGTATCGCAAATTCATATTGTGGTATAGAAAATCAAACCATGATAGCGTGTTAGGCGTATTGTCAAATACTATAGAAAAACTATATACCAATGCTTGGTTATTGCCATTTAACAACCAATGGCAAGAGGTCATTAATACTATAGATACTTGGCCAGTTAACGAAAGTTATGCGCAACGTCAATTTTATCAGCAACATGTAAAACCTTTTGTAGATAAAAACCAACGTGTTTTTGTGATTATTTCAGATGCTTTACGTTACGAATGTGGGGCAGAATTAAATAGTCTTTTAGTAAAAGAAAATCGCTATGATGCTTCAATACAAGGGTTAGTGGCTTCAATACCTTCCTATACACAATTAGGTATGGCGTCATTGCTTCCCAATACAGATATAAAGATTGATGAAGGTAACGATGCAGTAAGTGTTGATGGCATGTCCGCTTCTGGGGTTATTGGAAGAGCAAAAATATTACAACATAATTCAGAAGCAAGAGCGACTGCAATAAAAGCGGATGACTTTATGCAATTGAATGCCAATACAGATGGTAGAGAATTTGTAAAGCAATACGATGTTATTTATATCTATCATAATAGAATTGATAAAACAGGGGATGACAAAACTACTGAAGATAAAGTGTTTGATGCTGTAGAAGACGAATTAGACTTCTTCATGGAAATGCTAAAGAAAATTTCCAATATGAATGGTAATAACATGCTTATCACTTCAGATCATGGTTTCCTCTATCAGTACCAAAATATTGATGAAAGCGATTTCATGAAATTAGACCTTAATGGAGAGATTATTAAACACAACAGACGTTTTGTTTTAGGAAATGATTTAAGTGCTAATGATACTGTAAAACAGTTTACACAAAAACAATTAGGACTTACAAGTTCTGGTGATGTTTTAATTCCAAAATCAGTAAACCGACTACGTGTAAAAGGAGCAGGTTCTAAATTTGTACATGGAGGCACCTCGTTACAAGAAATTGTTATTCCGGTAATAAAGGTCAATAAAAAAAGACAAGACACCACAGCATCTGTAGAAATTGATATTATTAAATCAACAGATAAGATAACAACTAATTTATTACCTGTTTCATTTATTCAAATGAATGCAGTAACGAAAAATAGTTTAGGCAGAACCATACGTGCAGCCTTATTCGCCGAAGACAATACACTATTAAGTGACCAGTTTAAATACGTATTTGATAGCGAAGACGAAAACCAAAGACAACGCGAAGTGAAACATAGGTTTCAATTAACAGCATTGGCAAGCGGTAAATATAAAAACCAACGCGTAAAATTAGTCCTCGAAGAACCCATGGAACGCTCTAATAAATGGAAAGTATATAAAGAATATTACTATACACTTAATATATCATTTACAACTGATTTTGACGGATTTTAAATGGGAACTAGTCGCTAGTAACTAATAGCTAATGGATATGAAAACATTAAATGAAAAAATAAACACCCACTTCGCAGGTAAAGTAGTCCGTAAAGATCTAACGAAACTGGTTAAAGGTAATGCTATTGTACCCACTTACGTTTTAGAATACCTATTAGGTCAATATTGTGCAACCGATGATGAAGAAACGATTATTCAAGGGGTTGAAACAGTCAAAACTATTATAGCTAAACATTTTGTACATCGCGAGGAATCCCAAATTATAAAATCAATGGTTCGAGAAAAAGGTTCTCATAGAATTATTGATAAAGTGGCCGTACAATTAAATGATCGTCAAGACAGATATGAGGCGTCTTTCGCTAATTTAGGACTGACTAGAATACCAATTTCAGACAGCATCATAAAAGAACATCAAAAATTGTTATCAAGCGGTGTTTGGTGCATCCTTACTTTAGGGTACTCACCTTCTGACGAAAGAGATCATATTCCTTGGTTTGTTGAAAGCTTAAAACCAATTCAAGTATCCAATGTAGATATTGAGGAATATAAAAGTACACGAAAAGAGTTTTCAAAAGAAGAATGGATAGATATGCTAATGCAATCTATTGGTTTAAATCCGAGTGAATTTACGTTTAGATCAAAACTTTTGCAACTAACGCGTTTAGTACCTTTCGTAGAAAACAATTATAACCTGATTGAATTAGGGCCAAAAGGAACTGGTAAATCTCATATCTATTCAGAAATGTCACCACATGGTATTTTAATATCTGGCGGTGAAGTTTCTAAAGCAAAGTTATTTGTTAACAACAGTTCTGGTGAAATTGGTTTAGTAGGGTATTGGGATGTAGTTGCTTATGATGAATTTGCAGGTAAAACAAAAAGAGTCGATCGTGGTTTAGTAGACATCATGAAAAACTATATGGCAAACAAGTCATTTTCAAGAGGTACTCAAGTATATGGCGCGTCCGCATCTATGGTTTTTGTGGGTAATACAGATCATTCTGTAGCTTATATGCTAAAACATAGTGATTTATTTGATGCACTACCGAAAGATTACTACGACACCGCTTTTTTAGACCGAATGCATGCTTACTTACCGGGTTGGGAAGTGCAAAAATTACGAAACGAAATGTTTACTTCAGAATACGGTTTCATAGTAGATTATCTCGCTGAAATATTAAAAAACTTGCGTAAAGAAGACCGTACGCACGATTACACGAAGTTTTTTGAATTATCCAGTTCTATTACAACAAGAGATAAAACATCAATAGCAAAAACCTATGCAGGTTTAATTAAAGTCATTTATCCAGATGATGCGTATTCTGAAATTGAAGCGAAAGAAATATTAGATTTTGCAATCGAAAATAGGAAAAGGGTTAAAGACCAATTACGTAAAATGGATGAAACCTTCGAAGAGGTAGATTTTAGCTATATAAGCAAATCTACAGGAGAATCATTTGATATTGAAACTTTAGAAGAAATTCAATATAAACCAAAGCCAGTTGTTTCTGAAGAAGATGAGAACCAAATGGTTTCAAATGAAAGTACTAATAAAACTCAAGAAGGAATACAATTGAATCCTGGTCAAAAAATCATTAGGGATAACCAAACAGGCATTTCATATGATAATTTATTTGGTGCTTATCTGTTAAACAGCTCAAATATTACACTTGTAGATCCTTACATAAGATTACCTTATCAATTAAGAAATTTAATGGAGTTTGCAAAATTGATAGCAGAAAAGAAAGAAACGGATGCAGAAGTCAAATTACATCTCGTTACAAGTAATAATGAAGACTATATAGAAAATGTTAAAGAAGCATTTAATCAAATGATATATTCTTTAGAATCGATGGGCATTATATTTTCTTATGAATTTGATGATTTTATTCATGATAGGTCTATCACATCTGATAATGGTTGGAAAATAATTTTGGGTAGAGGTTTAGACATTTGGCAAAAAACGGGTGGTTGGTATGATATAAGCGAGTATGTTCAAGAGCAACGTATTTGTAAAGCTTGCGAAATAACATTTGTTAAGGGTTAATAATTTATATGTTATAAATTCCCCCACAACCCAAAACCCAGTTTATTGCTATCGCAAAAACCCTCTGTCTTTTGTGTTGTTCCGCGCACCATTCAAGTTTAGCTTTTTTTTGTCTTTAAGGTAATAGCATATTACAGCTTTGGTTTTCATAAAATCAAACCAAACTGCAATAAGCTATTGCGTATTATTTTATCATAAAAACCCTAAACTTACCCAAGCTATGTTTACATAATGCGCAGTTATAACAACTGAAGCGTTATAACGGTCATTATGTAAAATATCCGCTATAGCCAACGCTCACATTGGAACTTTATACAGAGTATTTGCTATCGTAGAATATTTCTTTTACACAGTATTATCTCTTATTTAGCTTTGTAATTCAATTATTTATTAATTTTTAAAACTATTTATTATGGCTTTAAACAAAGATTACGAGTACACACAAGCAGATTTAGACAATCACTCAAATCAACTTAATCCAAACAATGATGAGTACCATCATTCAAGAGAAGAAAATTAAAATTAATTATTAATTTTATCTATTAACATCTCATTATATTTATAGCTTATAGTGAGATGTTTTTAATTAGTAATGATATTCGACGATAGAATATTTCAACCGTATTATATTAAAGCAAGTAAAGGCGTTAATGCTGGCTTTATTCTTTCAGTACTATTTTGTTCTAAAATAGAAAGTATTGAAAGGCAAATTATTTACATATTCTATATGTGTAATATTATACCTCACGAGTTTTTAAAACACAAGAGCGATAAATTAAATAAAGAATTTCTACTAAAGATAATTTTTGAACTAACAGCAAATAAAAAATACATACCTAAAAAAGATTTACGTCAATTAACGGGTTTAGAAGATAAAGGTACTTTTAATAAGTATTTTGGTGAGCACATAAGTAATATTGGCTTATCTAATAATAGAGCATTCACATTATCAGAAACCTATCAAATCTTACAGTTTTGGCAAGGTGATGATAAATGGGGTCGTATGGAAGCCTTCAGTAAAGGGGAACTTGCTAATCGCTTTACAAATGGTAATTATGATGAATTAGAAATAGAAATGACAAATGAAATTTTTGCTTATGATGATTACAACCACCACGATTACATTAAGCCAGCAGATACTAAAAAGTTTATTAATAGAGTTTTAGATAAAGAATCATTATATACAGTTTATGACAAAGATTTTAATGTAGATTATTTATATTATTTCTTTTTAATGTATTTATTATATGCTTTTAAAATTAAAAACATTAATAATTAAATCATATTAGTTATCTCATTCATCTGCACAAAACCATCATTAAGTCCAAGTATTCCTTAACTCAAGTCTTTGTTTGTTTCATTTCGTTAACAATTATCAAGTAACATAGAGCTATATTTGAAAGCCTTTAAATTGTGCTTAACTTAAAAATGCAGTACATAATAAAATAAAAAAAGGTAGCAAATATAGGTAGCTACCTTATGCCAACGCTAAATGCTATAAAGGTCAAGCCCTCTGGGTTTTGAATAAAACTTTTTAATCAAAATTGGTAAACACACATCAAGGTTTTAGCATAAAAAACTTTTATCCAAAAACCTTGACAGCATCACCCACGCTACCAAAACATCAGCTTTCTTTTTTGTTTTCTTTTAAAAAATTAATAGAAAAGAAAAAGCCCTATGATGCAAAACCATAGGACTCTTTTCAGCTTCAAAGGTCAGAATGAAACTTATGCCACTTCTACGATGTTTAAAACGTTATATGCGCCATTTTTAAGCGGATATTGAACACCGTTAATCTCTTGAAAGAACTCAACCAAAAGCAAGTAAATATCGTTTCCTGTACCTGTTGGCACACCTGCTGGAGTTAGTGTTTGCGATGCAGAAGTCGAATCAATTGGAATATTTACAGTCGGACTGTACTCAATCGCATTTTCTGTAGTATCAAAATCAACTTTTAAGAAAGCAGAAGTAAAACTAACGTGAGTTGCACCATTTGGATAAGCAATATCGTTTGTAGGTGTTAAATTTGGGATTGAAATTTCACCTGTAGAACCATCAACGCTAAAAGGAGCAAATAAAACCGCACTTAAAACAGCTCTATTATTAAAATCAAAGCCTTTTAAAGCCGCTTTACCTTCTGGTGTTGCCAATCCTGTTGCCACATTTCTTTCACCTCTTATAGAGGATGTATCGAAGTTTTTAATTTTCGTCATTACTTGCGTAACACGACTTGTAACTCGATTATCTTTTGCTTTAATCATTAAGTTTCTTGCAGAAGTTCTTAATAATTTACCAGAAGATGCAGAACGACCAAATTCAGAACCGTTTTCACGAGTACGCTCAAACGCAGGATCGTTTTGAATACGCTCTTTTGAAACGCCTCCTTTGGTCTTAACCAAATAACCTTCTTGTGCCTTGTAAAACGTTAAATTGTCTAACGTTCCTTCTAACTTAATAATACCTTTTAACTTTGCCATAACTAATACATTTTTTGATGATGAATATCAAATATACGTGCTATAATTCATCAATGTTTACAGACTCTTCCGAAGTGTTTATAACTTGCCAAAACTTCCGAAATAGATAGTTTTTTCAATGCGATTATTGTCGTATATTGTATATAAGAGCTTTACAGCTACGGTATGGCTAAAGTATAGTTAGAGTATTAATTTTAAATTTAAAGTGAATGAGTAGAATCTGTATTTACCCTAAAGACGTGCAAGTGGTAACAGGAAAGAGTGAGCGTTATGGTAGAACTATAATCAATAAGATTAAAGACCACCTTAACAAAGAAGCTCATCAGTTAGTTACTATCGATGAATTTTACGACTTTATGGGCTTTGAAATCAGTAAAGTACGAGGATTAATCAAGTAAATTTTGTATCTTTAACACAAGGTTTTAAAGGTGACCTATTAGGTGACCTCATAATGGTACAGGACTGAAACAGTAATAAATAAAGGCATTAAGAGATAGGTTCACTTACCTCTTTCTCCGCAAAAACCCTTGTAATTCAAGAAATTACAAGGGTTTATTAATTTTACAACTATTATTATACTCACCAGTTTTTATAAAGATTTATGTTAGGAGTTCTTTTTCTAATTGTCATTATTAAAACTTTATTTACATTTGATAGGTAGAAATTTCATATGAAACATCATTTAAGTACTCTTAACCTATTTCGTAAATTTAGTATAGTATTACTATGTTTTGTGAGCTCTTACAGTCATTCACAAGATATAGAACCTAGACGTTGGACCTCGATGCCTTTAGGAACCAACGTGGTTGGCGTAGGCCTTAGTCATGTTTTTGGCGATATTGACTTTGACCCTCTATTGCAGGCAGAAAACACTACTGTTACTGTAAATTCAATCGCGTTACAGTATGTAAGACCCTTTAAAATAGGAAACAAGCAAGCACGAATTGATGTTTTGATTCCTTATAGTTTTGCCCAGTGGGAAGGTTTGTTGGTGGGTGAACCAAAATCTGTAAAACGACAAGGATTTGCCGATCCAAGACTACGTTTGTCCTTGAATTTTATTGGTCCGAAGGCCATGACCCTTAAAGAAATGCAGGAGTACCTGAAAGCCAACCCTGTTTACACTACTGTTGGAGCCTCCATAGCCCTTAGCGTCCCATTGGGTCAATATGATGGTGATAAATTACTGAACATAGGTGCCAATTGTTTTGTTATTCGTCCTCAAATTGGATTTGTTCACAATTGGGGCTCCTGGTCTTATGAATTGACAAGTTCAGTCTTTTTCTATACCAATAACAACGATTTTTATATTGATAAGACCAAAAAACAAAAACCACTATTTGCCATGCAAACACACCTTAACAAACAATTTAAACACCGTATTTGGTCGTCCTTAAGTTTTGGTTATGGTCAAGGAGGCAACTCCATAGTAAACAGGCAACCTAAAGACGATGAACGTGGTAACTTTATAGGAGGTCTCTCAGCTGGTATGCCCATTTTTAAAAAACACTCCATAAAAATAGCTTATGCCACAACCATCACTTTTAAAGAGGTTGGAGCAAATACCAACGGATTTGTGTTCGGTTGGTCAACTTTATTTTAATACATAATTTTTCTTCCCTTTTATCATGTAATTTTAGTGAACTGGTGTTTGTGTACACGGACAGTTGCTAATACCTTGTAGAAAGTCCAAGCCTATGGTTATCATATGCGTTCCTGAATTGTAACCTATTAGGTCATTAATGGTGATTTGATACGAATAGGCAAAATAGAAGTTGGACTTTTTAATACCTGCCATGGGGCCAAGATTCAAAGGATCGAAAAATTGGTCGTTTAAGAAACGATAAGAGATCCCTCCCCAAAAATAGTCCTCTCTCCTATCGTACTTTCTAACTTTAATATTGATATCGGTACTGGAACGATTGTCACTATCAAAGTATTGAAAAAATACAGAAGGTTCAAATTCCAGTTTTTTATTTAATTTGCTTTGAAGTGTTATTCCTGTATACACTTGGTAGTTTAACAGCAAATCGGGTTCTATCCCAACATAATCGTCTATGTCTTTTGGTAAAATATTATTTGCATTTAAACTGAAATAAAATCCTTTATTTCTATACAAAACACCTACATCAAAGTTGTTGTTGGATATGGACCTATCGTCTGTAACACGTGGATCGATGATAGGTGTTTCATATGTTGGTCTAAATTCATCAATATCTATTCTGAAACTGTTTAGGTTATATGAAATTCCGAAGGACAAATACTGCTTCGAGTAATAATCCAAAATAAGATGGTGCGCAAAAGACACCTTCAAACCCTTTTGAAGCGTGTATCCGTTTTTATCATTATACAATGAAATTCCTACACCTGATCGGTCGGCAATTCTAAAATCGGCATATAAGGACTGATTGTCTGGTGCATCCTTGATGCCTACCCATTGGGTTAAACCATTGGCCCGAATCTTTAAATTATCGCCAATTCCAGCATAAGTAGGAGAAATCACAAAGGGATTATCGGCCAAATATTGCGTATATACAGGTAAATTCAACTCTTGACCGTAACTTTGTGCTAAGATTAAGAAAAGAGAATATATAATTAGTTTTTTCATCTTGAATCGTTTTAAAATTTTAATCCCCTAGGTTTATCTGTACAATGTAAAATGTCCAACAAAATCCCTATTGTCATTAGGATCATTAAGCCTTACCACATACCAGTAATCTCCAGTAGGAAGTTCTTTCCCTTGATAAGTGCCATCCCAGGTTTGACCAACTCTTAAGGTGGCAATTTTTCTACCATATCTATCGAAAATATCAAAGTCAAGATTTGGATAATGAACCACGCATCCCGGAGCCCAACCATCCAGAACACCATCGCCATTTGGCGTAAAGTAATTAGGGATGCACACATCCACATAATCGAAATGTCTGGATGCTGTTGCCACACACCCATTACTATCTGTAACGGTTACTGTATAGGTTCCAGATTCTGAAATTACAAACACATTGGTGCTTCCATAAGATTCTCCATTCAAGGTAAATTCATACTCTCCAGAACCTCCTGAGGCAACTGCAATGATTTCATTTATTTCGCCATCGTTTAAAACCAGGGTTAAAGGATCGAAAGATGTAATATCAAAGAGTTCCGTTCTTTGAATACAGCCATTGGTATGTCTTACATCTATATAATGACCAGTTCCAGGAACAACATCCACAAACACATTGCTGGCCTGGTAAGGGCCTCCATCCAAGGAATAATCCAGATCGTCTGGATTGGTAATGCTATCATCTACAAGAACAGTTACAATATTACTTGAGGCATTGTTGACACAGGTATACTCTATTTCAACAAAAGGATTGATTCTAACAGATTCTGGGAACGTGATATTCCATTCAGATTCACAACCTTGACTATCGCGTACATAAACCATATGGTCTCCTCCACCCAATCCAGTAAAATCAAACTGTGTTTGTCCTAAAGTTCCGGTTGTGTAAGGACCATTATAATCGTCTATGCTTACAGAATAAGGAGGTGTACCACCAGAAATATCTATACTAAATTCACCATCTAAATCCCCTTCACAAACCTCTGGAACAATGGAATTAGGCACAATGCTTATTACAACAGGTGCAGGTTCGTTAATGGTGAAATTAAGCATCACATAACATCCCAGCTCATCTTGCACGATTACATCATAGGTTCCCGGCTCTAAGTCTTCAAAAACATTGGTATCAAAAAACTGATTTAATTGTGGTGAAATAGCATACATGATCAATCCTGTTCCACCCGAAGCATTAATGGTTACAGATCCATCGTTTGCACCATAACAAGTGACATCTGATACCGTAAAAGGCGCAGTTAATGGAGCTGATGGCTCAGTAATATCAAAAGGAGCTGATGTGGCTAAACAATCACCACTTTCCACATGCACTTGATAGCTTCCAGCTGGAAGCTCTGTAAATACCCCTGGACTATTTTGGGTTGCAGGAATGGTATTCCCACTAGCATCCTGCAAAGTATAAACATAGTTTCCTAAACCACCTTGAGCTGTAGCCACAACCACACCAGTAGCATCTCCTGTACAATTGATGGTGGCATTTGTCAAGGACAAATTAAGGGTTAATGTTGGCAATGGGTCAATCGTTATTTCATTTGAAACGATTGCGATACAGCCATTGGCATCTTGCACATAATAGGCATGTGTTCCTACAGGAACTGGGAAGGTGGTAGATGTCGCAAAAGATCCCAAAACTGGTGTTAACGTACTGTTATCGCTATAAGTATAAGGCCCTGTCCCACCTGTGGCGCTTAAAGTAAGTGTGGCTTGGTTTAAACAGGTTTGGGTTGTTTCTGCCACCAAACTGGCTTGTATTGGAGTTGGTTGCGTAATAACAATATCTGCTGAAGTAAAACTACAGCTATAGGCATCTGTTACCAAAACTTGATAGGTTCCTGCTCCAAGATTTCCAAACACAGGTGACGTCTGTGGTCCGGAAGAACTGATGGTAGGGGAAAGCATATTCAAGGTATAAGAGTAATTACTTCCCTGTCCTCCCGTAATATTTGACACAGTAATAGTTGCATTGGCATCCCCAAAGCATGCCAGCAATGTCGCACTAGGTGTTACAGTTGCATTTATTGGTGTTGGCACGTCCAATGTAAGCGTTTGTGAGGCTATACAACCACCAGCATCCATAACATTTACGGTATAGGTTCCAGCAGCTAGATTTTCAAAAGTTCCATTGGAAGAATAAGCTACCGAGGCCGCTCCTGTTAATTCATATTGATAAGTTCCCCAACCACCAGTTGCTGTGGCAGTGATAGTGCCCAAATTATTGGTACAGGTAACATTGGATGTTTCCAAAGCAACAATCGCCAAAGGTTCTGTAGGTGATGTAATGGTCACCACATTGGTTGTTGTGGTACAAAACGGACTGGCCGTTTCTGTAACCTGAACAGTATAATTTCCAGCCAATAATCCAGAAATGGTTTGTGGGTTTGTACTTGTGTCTGTAGCTATTGGCCCTAAAACCGATGTTCCTGAGTTATCAAAAACTTCATAGGTATAAGTGCCAGAATATCCACTAACGTTAATTTCCATAGCACCATTGGTATCGCCAAAACAGGTTACAGCAGTTGTAGCTGTTGCCATGGCATCAATGGTATCAAATGGAGCCACTGTATAAGCTGCTGTGGCAATGGTACAACCTGTATCTAAATCGGTTACTAGGAAATAATAATCTCCTGGTGATGAGATAGCAAAGATGTTGGAAGCTTGTGGTGTGCCATTTGGCAACATTTCATATTCAAAATTACCTGATCCACCTGTAACGGTAATAGCTATGGAACCTGTATTGTTACAGTCAATTGGTGTTGCTTCTGCCACAGTTGCCATAGTTAAGGTTGGCAATGGTAATATATTTACTGTATTGGTAGCAATACAGCCATTGGCATCTTTCACATAAATATCAATGGTTTGTGCACTTCCTGTATCTAAGATATCAAACACATTGGTGCCAAAATAATTGATGCCATCAATACTATAGGTATAAGAAGGGGTTCCTCCCACTTCCGTAATGGTTAACACAGACGCATTTACAGATCCATCTGTTGCACAGGCAAAATCTGTAGCAGTTCCAGATACAGTAAGCAAAGTAGGTTCACCAACAGTAACATCCATGGTATTGGAACAACCTCTACCTGAATTTACTTGAACCGTATAGGTTCCTGCTGCCAAGCCTGTAAACACATTCGAGGTTTGAGGTGCCACTACAATAGGTGCAATAATTTCATAAGTATAAATTGGGTTATCGTTTCCTGCATCCAGGTTAACCGTAATAACACCTTCATTACTTCCGTTACAACTCACATCTGTTACAGAAGTTGTAAAGCTTACAGGTGTTGCGGCATCTAAAGTAATGGTTGCATCTTCCGTACATAAAGTGTTGGTGTCTGTAATTGTTACTGTATAAGTCCCCGAAGGTACACCAGAAAACACATTCCCAGTTAAACTAATAGAGGCTGGATTAGGACTGATGCTATAATTATAAGTTCCTGTTCCACCTACGGCAGTTACTGTAATTTCACCATCATCATCAGAACAAGTTGTAATGCCTGTAACTGTTGGGGAAATCCCTAAAGGTGGTTCAATGGTCACACTTACCAAATTACCACAGCCATTCACATCCCTTACTTCAATGGTATGCGTACCTGAAGCTAAATTCTGGATAGTAAATGGAACTGTTTGTGTTTGAAATGCGCCTCCATTGATACTGAACGTATAAGGAGACATTCCTGCCGTTGGTAAGGTTACATCTATTTCAAAAGCACCTTCGGCCGTGTTACATTGATTGCTTACACTTGCAGCTATCACTGGCGAAGGATCCATTGGTAATACCAAAACAGGTGTTGTTTTAATACATCCATATGCATCCATGGCATGCACATAATAACTATTGGCATCCATATTGAACACATTTATAGATCCCCAAGAAGGATCGGTTGGTAGTGGTGCAGTTGCCGAAGTTGTAATTTGATACATATATGGAGGTGTTCCATCTGTAGCTATGGCACTGATAACACCAGAGTTTGGATGACAGTTGGCATTCTGATCCACTGTAGCTGTCAAACTTAACTCTATGGCTGATTCCGTAATATTAAATGGTACAGAAACCACACTACAACCAGTATTAGGTCCAGAAGTTTCACTTATTAAAACAAAGTAATTTCCAAAAGGCAATGGCCCTAAGTTAGTTACAGGTAAAGACCCATTTGCAGGTACAACACCCAATCCATTAATTCCAGTGGTATTTAAAGATAAGGAATCAAATATTTCATAGGTAACGTTGGTAGCCGTACCATAGGTACTGTTAATGGTGAACGATACATTTCCATCGGCACTTCCTGTACAGGTAATGTTGTTTGCTGTAACAGCTGTTCCTGTTAAAGTAGAATTG